>JADFDL010000166.1 GCA_018262875.1 Rhodocyclaceae bacterium
GCCGCGGCGGTTTGAGAACAGGCAGTGGAGGTGTACGTGTCCCAACAAGACATTGCGCTGCGCGAGAAATTCCTCTTCACGCTGGAATGGCTGCTGGCGGTCACGAAACGCTATACCAACCACATCCAGTTCGGCCTCATCCATGTCAATTTCGCCAACTACCAGGTTCTTGGCGACATGTTCGGTGCGCAGGAGGCGGCGCAGAAGCTCGAGGAAGTCCTGCTTTGCCTGAGAAGGGCCTTCCGCAAGACCGACCTGGTGGCGCGCGACGGGGTCGATTTCTGGATTCTGGCGCCCTACACGGAGACCGACGGAAGACTTGCCGACAAGGTCAGGCACATCATCGAGATCGCCTCGCAGAGCGGCCTGGAGATCGTCGAGCACGACATTTCCATTTTTTCCTTGCCCATCGATGCGGGCGAGCTGGATGAAAACAGCTCCGCCACCGAATTTCTGGCGCACCTCAAGAAAAACCACATTTCTCTCGCCAGCCACACCATTTCGTGCCCTCCCAAACAGCCCGTGTGAGCCGGCCTCTCACCGCACCATCCGCGGCGCCGTGTCGCGCAGGATGAGCGAGGGCGAGGCGAAGGGCGCGAGGCGTTCCAGCAGGTCGAGCAGTTCCAGCGCCGGCGAGTTGGCGAAGAATTTCGCGCGCGGCGTCTCCATCCAGATGCGGTCGGTGTAGAGCCAGATTTCGTGCGGCGTGTCGCCGATGCCATCATGGTCGCGGTCGAAGCCCTGGTAATCGCTCCAGGCGTTGCCCTGCCAGAGGTTGGCCTCGCCGACGCCGGCGGCGCTGACCGCCACCTGCGTCAGGTTGTTCTCGAAGCGGTTGCCGGTGATGCGGTGGCCGCCCTTCTCGCCGTAGAAATACATGCCGACGACGTTGTGGGCGAAGCGGTTGTTGCGCACGGTGAGCACCGCTTCGGCGTTGAGCGGCGCATTGGCGGAAAGGCCGGTGGCGCAGTGCAGGACCTGGTTGTTCTCGACGAGGGCGCTGCCGCTGTCCTTGAAGGCGATGCCGGCGCCGCCGCCGTCGAGTGCGTGGGCGATGGTGTTGCCGCGCACGGTCAGGTCGGGCGAGTAGAGCACGGCGATGCCGGTGTCGGTGTCGGCGAGGCGGTTGTCCTCCACCCGCGCGCGCGGCGAGAAGATGAACTGCATGCCGTAGCGGCCGTCCTCGAGCCGGTTGTCCTTGATGAGGTTGTCGGGCGAATTGGCGAAGGTGAGGTCGCGCACGGTGCGGAAGGCGTTGCCTTCGATGCGGTTGTGGCGGCTGTACCACAGGCGCAGGCCGTCGCCTCGCTGGCCGCGCGGGGCGGGGCGGCCGCTGACGCGGTTGCCGACGATGCGGTTGCGGTTGCCCTGCCTGACGTGGATGCCGAACAGCACGTCGTCCACGACATTGTCCTCGACGAGGTTGTCGTCGCCCTCGACGAGCAGTCCGGCGTCGATGCCGTCGTGGCTGTCGCCCGAGCCGGCGAGCCGCAGGCCGCGCAGGACGGCGCCGCTCGCGGCGAGCGTCAGCACCGTGCCTTTTCCGTTGCCTTCGACGACAACTTTGCCGCCGCCGTCGAGCGTCATCGGTTTGGCGATGGTCGCCGGCCCGGCATAGGTGCCCGGCGCGGGGCGCAGCACACCGCCCGAAGGCGTGGCGTCGATCAGCGGCTGCAGCGACGACGCGGCGTGCACGGCCAGGGAGGCGAAGAGGAGGAGAAAAGTCAGGCTGTACGACACGGCGACATTGTTGCCGCTCCGCAAGGCTTTGCCTTGCCATACGTCAAGCTGCCGCTGCTGCTTACCAGCTGCCGGATGCGCCCCCGCCGCCGGAGCTGCCGCCGCCGCCCGAGAAGCTGCTGCCGGAGGACGAGGAGCCCGAGCTCCACGACGAGCCGCCGGAGCTGCCGCCGACGGTGAAGCCGCCGATGCTGGCCGAGCCCTTGGTCTTGATGTCCTGCTTGGCCTTCTCGTACCAGGGCATGCGCGAGACGATCAGCTTGGCGATGGGGAAGCCGACCAGGTAGGTGCCGAGCAGCCAGAGTGCGCCCTTGGTGCCGACCACGACGATCGGGAACATCGCCCAGAAGGGGATGAGGAAGAAGTAGAGGAACCAGCCCATGCCCGGCGTGAGGATGCCGAGCACGGTGAACAGGCCGATGATGCCGAAGATGAAGGCGCCGATGAGGATGCGCTCGGTGAGCGGCAGGTCGGGACCCTCGAAGAAGCTGTCGGATTTCCTTTCGGCGCCGGAGGATGGGGCGTCGGCGGGAACCTCGGCGCTGCCGGTGAGCTGGCCGATGACGGCCTGCACGCCTTCCGCCACGCCGGCATCGAAGTTGCCCTCCTTGAAGCGCGGCGTCATCACGTTGCGGACGATGCGGCTTGCCGCCACGTCGGTGAGGGCGCCTTCGAGCCCGTAGCCGACCTCGATGCGCATGCGCCGCTCGTTCGGCGCCACCAGCACCAGCACGCCGTTGTCCTTGCCCTTCCGGCCGAGCTTCCAGGTGTTGAAGACCTGCTCGGCGTAGGACTCGACGCTCTCGCCCTCGAGCGATGGCACGGTGAGCACGGCGATCTGGTGGGTCGTCTCCGCCTCGTGCGCCTTGAGCTGGGCGGCGAGCTTCTGCTTCGTCTCGGCGCCGAGGATCTCGGCGTTGTCGACGATGCGGCCGGAGAGGTAGGGCACGTCGGCGGCGAAGGCCGTCAGCGCGGCGAGGCAGGCGCCGAGGAGCAGGGCGAGCTTGTTCATGCGCCTTTCTCCTCGAAGACTTCCTGCGCGATTTCGTCGGTGCCGCCGCCGGCGAAGCCCTTGGCGGCGAGCAGCGCCTCCAGCGCGTCGAGCCCGTCGCGCAGGGCCGGTGCGATGCGGCCGGCGGCGAGCTGCGGCGTCATGCGGGCGATGATTTCCTGCAGATCGGCCTCGGCGATGCGCTCGCGGATGCCGCTGTCGGCCAGGATCACCACCGTGCGCTCGAAGACACCGACGAGGATCAGTATGGCGCTGCGCCGCTGCGTGCGCGTCAGGTCGTTGGCGAGGAAGAACGAGGCGGCGTACTGCCGCGTCTCGGCCTCGCGCCGGGCGGCATCGAGGAACAGGCGGGCGAAGCCGGGCAGGAAGACGGTGGCCAGCGCGGCGGCGGCGCCGCCGAGGAGGAAAGTCAGTCCCCCCAGCACGGCGTCGGGGTGCCACAGGCTGGCGGCGAGGAGGGACAGGCCGGAGAACAGCGCGAAGGCCTTCCAGGGGATATCGGGATAAGCGTCGCAGCGGCCGACGACCGCGGCGACGACCTCGACGCCGGTGCGGGCTTCGAGCCGCACGGCGCGTTCGGAGATGCTTGTCTTGTCTGGATTGCCGAGAGGCATTGCCTGTCTCCGTCTGGCGTTTCAGAATCCCGCACCGGGTTGCGCGAGATAGTCGATTTCTTCGGGTGTCGAAGCCCGGCCGAGGGTTGCGTTGCGGTGGGGAAAGCGCCCGAAGCGGCGAATGACCGCGCGATGCTTCTCCGCGTAGTCGAGGTAGGAGCCGAAACCTTCCCGGCCTTCGGCAAGGCCGGCGAACAGCGTCACGGAGCGGTCCTGCATGGCCAGGTCCTCGCTGTGCTCGTACGGCAAGTACGCAAACACGCGCTGGACGGGTATCAGCCTTTCGTCGAAACCCTGTTTCACGGCCTGCCGCGCCAAATCGAGCGCCTGGGAATCGGTGGCAAAGGATCGCGGTTCGTTGCGGAACAGGTTGCGCGGGAACTGGTCCAGCAGAATGATTAGCGCCAACAGGCCTTCGGGTTGCGCCGCCCAGCCATCGAGACGTCCTGCCGCGGCGTCTTCCAGCGCGGACAGGAAGCGGCGCCGGATTTCCTCGTCGAACGCCGGATTTTTCTCGAACCAGCACTTGCGCGGCTCGCCGAATTCCCCGCTGCCCGGCGCGCCGAACCAGAAATCCAGGACGTCGGCCGGGGTCACCGCGCAGGCCTTGCCAGAAATAGCCGCGGGTCCACCGCCGCGCCGTTGGCGAGCACCGTCCAGTGCAGGTGCGGCCCGCTCGTGCGGCCGGTGTTGCCGGACAGCCCGATCACCTGGCCGGCGGCGACCGGCTCGCCCGGCAGCACCTCGATGCGGTCGAGGTGGCAGTAGAGGGTGACGAGTCCCTGGCCGTGGTCGATGTACACCGAGTTGCCGTTGAAGAAGTAGTCGCCTGCCTCGACGACGATGCCGGCCGCCGCCGCGCGCACCGGCGTGCCGACGGGGACGGCGAAGTCGATGCCGGCGTGCGGCATGCGGTCGAGGCCATTGATGATGCGGCGCAGGCCGAAGTTGCCGCTGAGCCTGCCCTGTGCCGGCGGGCGGAAGGCCAAGTCGGGGCTTGGCTCGTCGCGGAACAGCGCCTTGATCTCGTCGATGCGCTTCTGCTCGCGCTCGATGCGCAGCATGTCCTCGGGCGGCGGCTCG
>JADFDL010000167.1 GCA_018262875.1 Rhodocyclaceae bacterium
ATCCCCTTCAGTGAGAGCGCCGTCGCAACATCTGACGATACCGCCGCCTTCAAGAAACGTTTCGGCAGCGACAATGTGTTCTTGCCATCGATGACGGTCGGCAGCCAGAAACAGCAAGGGTTCGAGGAAGGCGCATGGAACAGCCTGCTCGACGGTGCCGGCTATCCGCGCACCGCGATTCCCGGCGCCGCCCCCGCCGCGCCACCGGCAACTACGCCCGCGCCCGTGGCGCAATGAAGCTCGCCACCTGGAACGTCAACTCCCTCAAGGTTCGCCTGCCGCAGGTGCTTGAGTGGGTTGCCGCCCATCGGCCGGATGTCCTCTGCCTGCAGGAAACCAAGCTCGAAGACAAATCCTTCCCGCGCATGGAACTCGAGGCGGCCGGCTACCGGGCCGTCTTCGCCGGGCAGAAGACCTACAACGGGGTCGCCATCCTGTCCCGTCTCCCGCTCGGCGATGTGACTGTCGGCATCCCCGGCCTGGCCGACGAACAGCAGCGGCTGATCGCGGCGACCGCCGACGGCGTGCGCATCGTCTGCGGCTACTTCCCCAACGGCCAGAGCGTCGGCTCGGACAAGTATGCCTACAAGCTGGGATGGATCGAGGCGCTCACGGCGTGGCTGCGCGAGGAACTGGCGCGGCATCCCCGACTGGCGCTCCTCGGCGATTACAACATCGCGCCGGAAGCGCGCGACGTGCATGACCCGGAGGCCTGGGCGGGACAGGTGCTGTTTTCCGAACCGGAGCGCGCCGCTTTCCGGCGCCTGCTCGAACTGGGGCTGCGGGATGCCTTCCGGCTCTTCGAACAACCGGGGAAAATCTATTCCTGGTGGGATTACCGCATGATGGCCTTCCGCCGCAACAGGGGCCTGCGCATCGACCACATCCTGCTGTCGGGAGAACTCGCGAAAGACTGCACGGCATGCGCGGTGGACAAGGAAGCGCGCAAGGCCGAGCGGCCTTCCGATCACGCTCCGGTGCTTGCCGAACTGAAATGAGCATCCCTTTGCAGCAACTCGACGGACTTTACCCGGTGCTGGCGGAATTGCCGCAGAAGCTGCGCGAGGAAATCGCCGCTGCGGCCCAGGCCGTGACCGTGCCGCCCGGCGCCACGCTGTTCGACGAACGCCAGCCCTGCCAGGGATTTCCCTTCGTGCTCGCCGGCGCCATCCGCGTGGCGAAGGTCTCCGCCAGCGGCCGCGAACTGCCGCTGTATCGCGTCACCCCCGGCGAAACCTGCATCATCACATCGAGCTGCCTGCTCGGTAACGCCCCCTACAACGCCCGCGGCACGACGGAAAGCGAAACGATCCTGGTAATGCTGCCGCAGGGCATGTTCACCGAACTGCTGGCACAGACGCCTTTCCGCAATTTCATCTTCAATCTCTTCGCCGAACGCATGGCCGACCTGATGCGCCTGGTCGAGGAAGTCGCCTTCCGCAAGCTGGATCAGCGGCTCGCCGCGCTGCTGCTGGGCAAGGGGCGCGTCGTGCGCGCCACCCACCAGCAGCTTGCCGACGAGCTGGGCAGCGTACGCGAAATGGTCAGCCGTCTGCTGAAGGGGTTCGCCGAACAGGGATGGGTGGCGCTGGGACGCGAGCAGGTCGAGATCCTCGACGCCTCCGGCCTGCGACGCCTGGCAGAAACTGTGTAACCTTGGTTACAGACGCCGGCCCCGGCCCGGCTGTCTAATGGCAGCGCAATCCCAACCCGCAACAGGAGGCCATCATGAAAAGCAATGTCGGCGGCATCGACCGCACTCTTCGCATCGTCGTCGGTCTCGCCCTGGTGGCATGGGCGGCAACGGGCGGCCCGGTGTGGGCCTGGATCGGCGTAGTGCCGATCGCCACCGGGGCGCTCGGCTGGTGCCCGGCCTACCTGCCCTTCGGCCTCAGCACCTGCGCGACGAAGAAGTCGTAGTACTCGCGGCCAGGCGGTTGGCGATGCGCAGGTAATCGCCGACCGCCAGTTCTTCCGCGCGCCGCTTCGGGTCGATGTCGAGCGCGGCCCAATCCTCTTCAGCCAGACGTTCCCGCAGCGTGTTGCGCAGCATCTTGCGCCGCTGCGAAAAGGCGGCCTTTACCACTTCTTCCAGCATGCCCTCATCGACGGCAGCGAGTTCCTGCCGCGGCCGCGGCGTCATGCGCACCACCGCCGACTCGACCCTGGGCGCCGGATTGAAGGCGCCCGGCGGCACCAGGAACAACCGCTCCATCTCGAAGCGGTATTGCAGCATCACCGACAGGCGTCCGTATGCCGATCCGCCCGGCGCCGCCACCATGCGCTCGACCACTTCCCGCTGCAGCATGAAGTGCATGTCGCGCACCCCGTCCGCGCCGGCGGCGAGATGGAACAGCAGGGGTGTGGAGATGTTGTAAGGCAGATTGCCGACCACACGCAAGCCGGCGCCGAGAGCGGAAAAATCGAACTGCAGGGCATCGCCCTCGTGAATCGTCAGCCTGTCCGGCGAAAAGCGCTCGCGCAGGCGGGCGATCAAGTCGCGGTCGATCTCGACGACGTGCAGATGATCGAGCCGTGCCAGCAGCGGCTCGGTCAGCGCACCGAGGCCCGGGCCGATCTCAACGACCGTTTCGTCAAGCAGGGGGTGGATTGCCTCGACGATCTTCGCGACCACGCCTGGGGATACGAGAAAGTTCTGTCCGAACCTTTTCCGCGCGACGTGGGGCTTCATTGCCGCCCTGCCAGATCGACCGCAAGATCCAGCGCGGCAAACAGGCTGCGCGGATCGGCCTTGCCGCTACCGGCCAGGTCGAGCGCGGTGCCGTGATCGACCGACGTGCGGACGATGGGCAGGCCCAGCGTGACGTTGATGCCGTCCTCGAAGGCCGCATACTTGAGGACGGCCAGACCCTGGTCGTGGTACATGGCGAGCTGCGCGTCGGAACCGGCCAGCACCCCCCGCGTAAACAATGTATCCGCCGGCAGCGGGCCGCGCAGATCCATGCCCTCGCCGCGCAATTTCTCCAGCACCGGCGCAATGACGTCGATTTCCTCGCGGCCCATGTGCCCGCCCTCGCCGGCATGCGGATTCAGCCCGGCCACAAGGATGCGCGGCCGCACGATGCCGAATTTTTTCACCAGATCGGCGTGCAGGATGCGGAGCGTGGCTTCCAGTTCCGGCTGGGTGATGGCGCCCGGCACGTCCTTCAGCGGCAGATGCGTCGTCGCCAGCGCAACACGCAGTCCTGCCCCGGCCAGCATCATGACGACCCGGCCGGTGCCGGTCTTCCCGGCCAGATACTCGGTATGCCCGGTGAAGGCGATGCCTGCCTCGTTGATCACGCCCTTGTGCACGGGGGCCGTCACCATGGCGGCGAACTCGCCCTCGCGGCATCCCCCCAAGGCGCGATCGAGCAGCGCCAGGACATAGGCCGCATTGGCCGTGTCCAACTGGCCGGCGCGGGAAGGCACGCGCAGGGGCACATGCAGGATTTCCAGCGCACCCTCCGCGTGGGGACGGCCGGGCCGGTACTCGGTGAAAGAAAGGGGGATGTCAATCAGGCGCGCCCGCGCTTCGAGCAGCGCGCGATCTCCCAGAATCACCCGTCGGGCAACACAGGGGCGGGCGGCCAGCCTGGCGCAGATCTCCGGCCCGATGCCGGCCGGTTCGCCGCTGGTGACGGCGATGACGGGAGGGCGTTGCATGCCGCTCACGCTGGACGATGCCGCTACCGGTTCTCTTCCAGCCGGTATTCGACGTAGGCGCGGTCGCGCATCTGACGCAGCCAGTCCTGATAGGCCTCGTCCGCCTTGCGTTCGCGCAAGGCCAACCGCGCACTCTGACGCACCCGCTCCTGCGAGATGTCCATGCGTCGTTCCAGTACCTGGATCAGATGCCAGCCGAAGGGAGACTGTACGGGCTCGCCGACTTCTCCCGGCTTGAGTTCCTTCATGGCCCGCTCGAACTCCGGAACGGTATCGCCCTGATTCAGCCAGCCCAGATCGCCGCCTTTCGCCGCGGACAAGTCATTCGAATGCAGGCGGGCGAGTTCGGCGAAATCGGTGCCGTGGGTGATCCGCTCCTTGAGCGTCACCAGGCGCCGCCTGGCTTCCGTCTCGGAGACCAGTTCGCTGGTCTTGATCAAGATGTGGCGGGCGCGCGTCTGCTCCACCGGTTGCGCCTTGATTGCCCCGCCACGACGGTCAAGCAGCTTGAGGATGTGATAGCCCGCCGGACTCCTCAGCACATCGGACACTTCGCCCGGTTTGAGTTTCGGCACCGCCTCGGCAAACAGCGTAGGCAATCGATCGAGAGGCCGCCACCCCATCGCACCGCCGGAAAGCCCGTCCGGCGCATCGGAATAACCCGCCGCCAGCTGGGCGAAATCCGCGCCGCGCCTGAGCTGGGCAATGATCTCTTCGGCGCGCGCCTGAAGGCGCGCCAGTTGTTCCGGCTTCGCC
>JADFDL010000168.1 GCA_018262875.1 Rhodocyclaceae bacterium
CGAAAGAGGCTTCGCCATTTGCGCAGTTGGCCAGGCTCAAGCACAACTGATTTTTTTGAATACGTTTTTGAGGAGCACAACATGGCTGTCCAACAGAACAAGAAGTCGCCTTCGAAGCGTGGCATGCACCGCGCTCATGACTTCCTGACCAATCCGCCGCTGGCCGTAGAGCCGACCACCGGGGAAACGCATCTGCGCCACCACGTCAGCCCGAGCGGCTATTACCGCGGCAAGAAAGTCGTCAAGGCCAAGGGCGAGTAATTCCTGGCTGGCGACGCCTCCTGTCCTGTTGTGGGGTCGCCGCCGTCTGCTTCCACCGGAACTCATAACGCGTCGATGGACGTCACCATCGCGATAGACTGCATGGGCGGCGATTTTGGCCCATCCGTTACGCTGCCTGCCGTTATCCGCTTCCTGCAACGCGACGATCGGGCGAAGGTGATCCTGGTCGGCCTGCCTGCGGAGGTGGAAGGGGCCGTGGCCAAGGAGAGGTCGCACTTCGGCGACCGCTTGCGCTTCCATGCCGCCAGCGAGGTGGTCAGCATGGATGATCCTCTTGCCACTGCGCTGCGCATCAAGAAGGATTCCTCGATGCGAGTGGCGGTCGATCTGGTCAAGGCAGGTGAGGCGCAGGCCGCCGTCTCGGCCGGCAACACGGGTGCGCTAATGGCGATTTCCCGCTTTGTGCTAAAAACTCTGCCAGGCATCGACCGGCCGGCCATCGCTACCGTACTTCCGACCTTGCGGGGATACACCTATGTCCTCGATCTGGGGGCCAACGTGGATTGCGAGCCGCAGCACCTCCTTCAATTCGGCATCATGGCCGATCTGCTGGTTTCCGCGGTTGAACACAAGGAACGCCCCACGGTCGGTCTGCTCAACATAGGCGAAGAGGCTATCAAGGGCAACGAAGTGGTGAAGCAGGCCGGTGAATTGCTGAAAGAAAGTGACCTTAATTTCTACGGCAACGTCGAGGGTGATGACATTTACAAGGGCACGACGGATATCGTGGTCTGCGACGGTTTCGTCGGCAATGTCCTGCTGAAAACCTCCGAAGGCCTTGCTCACATGCTGGCCACTTTTCTGCGCGAGGAGTTTAGCCGCAATCCGCTCAGGAAAATCGCTGCCTTTTTTTCCTTGCCGGCCCTGAACGGTTTCAAGCGGCGTGTCGATCCTCGCCGCTACAACGGCGCCAGTCTGCTCGGCCTGCGCGGCATAGTCGTCAAGAGTCACGGTTCGGCGGATTCCATGGCCTTTGCCAATGCCATCGAGCGCGCGGCGGAGGCCGCCCGCAACCGGCTGGTTGAGCGCATCAGCGAACGCATGGCGCAAAACGCACCGCAAATGGTCCAGTAAATGCATGCACGCATAACCGGCACGGGCAGCTACCTGCCCCCCACAGCGCTGACAAACAGCGATCTGGTAGCGCGTGGCGTCGATACGACGGATGAGTGGATCGTCGAGCGCACGGGGATACGCAGTCGCCACATCGCCGACGACAGCCAGAATGCCAGCGACCTGGCCCTGGAAGCCAGTCTGAGGGCGATCGCCGCAGCCGGCATCCCGGCCGGGAAGATTGATCTCATCATTCTCGCCACATCGACGCCCGATTACATCTTCCCGAGCACGGCCTGTCTGCTGCAATCCAGGCTTGGCGTCAGCGGTGCAGCCGCCTTCGATGTGCAAGCCGTTTGCAGCGGTTTTGTCTATGCCCTGACCATGGCGGAGAAGTTCATCCAGTCCGGCAGCCACCGTTGCGCCCTGGTGGTCGGAACAGAAGTCTTTTCGCGCATCCTCGACTGGAACGACCGGGGAACCTGCGTACTTTTCGGCGACGGTGCCGGCGCCGTTATTCTTGAAGCCAGCGACGAACAGGGCATTCTCGCCAGCGCGCTGCATGCCGACGGCTCGTATCACGGCATACTCGAAGTGCCGGGGAATATCTGCGGCGGCAAGGTAGTCGGTCAGCCTTTCGTGAAAATGGATGGCCCGGCCGTGTTCAAGTTTGCCGTCAAGGTGTTGGCCGAGGTCGCACAGGAAGTGCTGAATCGGGCCGACATGAATGCCGGGGAAATTGATTGGCTGATCCCACATCAGGCGAATATCCGCATCATCCAGTCGACGGCAAAGAAGCTCGGCCTGCCGATGGAGAAAGTCATCACCACGGTGGACCGCCATGGCAACACCTCGGCCGCCTCGATTCCGCTGGCGCTGGATACTGCCGTGAGGGATGGGCGCATCAAACGTGGCGACACCCTGATGCTGGAAGGCGTTGGCGGCGGCTTTACTTGGGGCGCGCTCCTTCTCAAATTCTGATCGGTTTCGACCAACCATGAAATTTGCACTCGTTTTTGGCTCCGGCATAACATTCGCTGCGTTCATGTGAGCCTTCACTGAAAACTCGCGAAAGCTAACTATGAGATTTGCGCTCGTTTTTCCCGGTCAGGGCTCGCAGTCGCTGGACATGATGGCTGCCTACGGCGACAGTTCAGTCGTGCGCGGCACTTTTGACGAGGCTTCCCGGGCGTTAGGCCGCGATCTCTGGCAACTGGTGACTGAAGGACCGGCTGAAGCGCTGAACCAGACAGTGAATACCCAGCCGTTGATGCTGACGGCCGGCATTGCCGTCTTTCGCTTGTGGCAGGAAATGGGCGGCAAGGCGCCGAGTATGGTCGCCGGTCATAGCCTGGGCGAGTATTCGGCGCTGGTCGCGGCTGGTGTGCTGCGCTTCCGCGATGCGGTACCCTTGGTCGAACTTCGTGCCGAGGCGATGCAGGAGGCCGTGCCGTCCGGGGAGGGCGCGATGGCCGCCATTCTCGGCCTGGATGCCGTAGCGGTAAAAGCTGCCTGCGCCGACAGCGCCCAGGGCCAGGTGGTGGAAGCCGTCAATTTCAACACGCCTGAACAGATCGTGATCGCCGGTCATGCCGCCGCCGTCCAGCGCGCTGCCGTCGCCGCGAAGGCAAAGGGTGCCAAGCGTGCCGTCATGTTGCCCGTCTCGGCGCCGTTTCATTGCTCCCTGATGAAGCCGGCAGCCGAGCGATTGCGCCAAAGACTTGCTGACTTGTCCTTTTCGGTTCCACTGATGCCGGTGGTGAACAATTCGGATGTGAGCTGTCTGGATGATCCGCAACAGATCAAGGAGGCGCTGGTACGGCAGGCAGCTTCGCCGGTGCGCTGGGTTGAGACCATGCAGGCCATGGCTGGACAGGGTGTTACCCATGTCTACGAATGCGGTCCTGGCAAGGTACTGGCGGGCTTGGTCAAGCGTTGTGCCGACGGCATGATTGGCGGCGCCATGGCCGATCTGGCCGGGCTTGAAGCGGCCCTGGCCGTGGCGAACGCGTAGAGGACAATATGCTGAAAGGTCAGATTGCGCTGGTAACGGGGGCTTCTCGCGGCATCGGGCGCGCCATTGCGCTGGATCTGGGCCGTGAAGGCGCTACAGTGATCGGCACTGCCACGAGCGAGGCGGGAGCGGCGGATATCCAGAAAGCGCTGGAGGCCGTTTCCGTTCAGGGGTGGGGAGCGGCGCTCAATGTGACCGATGCCGCTGCATGCGAAGCGGTCATGGGCGAGATCGAAAAACGTTTCGGACCGGTCTCGGTTCTGGTGAACAACGCCGGCATCACGCGCGACAATCTGGCCATGCGCATGAAGGACGATGAGTGGGATGCGGTGATGGACACCAATCTCAAGGCGGTCTTTCGCCTTTCCAAGGCGGTGATGCGTGGCATGATGAAGGCGCGCTATGGCCGCATCATCAACGTCACTTCCGTGGTGGGCAGTTCGGGTAACCCCGGCCAGGCCAACTATGCAGCCGCCAAGGCCGGTGTAACCGGCATGAGCCGCGCCCTGGCGCGCGAACTGGGTAGCCGCAACATTACGGTGAATTGCGTGGCGCCAGGCTTTATCGATACCGATATGACCAAAGCCCTGCCGGATGCGCAGCGAGATGCATTGCTTGGGCAGATTCCGCTCGGCCGGCTCGGCCATTCCGACGAGGTCGCTGCGGCGGTGGCCTTCCTCGCTTCGCCGCGGGCGGGTTATATCACCGGCACGACGCTGCATGTCAATGGCGGTATGTACATGAATTGAACTCGGGTTTGGTCGGGCTAGCCCTTTCTGTTAAAATAGCCCGGTTTTTTTCTCGTCATACCCGCTAAAAAGGGAAGGAGCAAAACACATGGAGAACATTGAACAACGCGTCAAGAAGATCGTTGCCGAGCAGCTCGGCGTCAACGAATCGGAGATCAAGATCGAGTCGTCGTTTGTGGACGACCTCGGCGCGGATTCTCTTGACACGGTGGAACTGGTGATGGCCCTCGAAGAGGAATTCGAGTGCGAAATTCCAGATGAGGAAGCCGAGAAGATCACCACTGTCCAGCAGGCGATCGACTACATCAACGCCCACCT
>JADFDL010000016.1 GCA_018262875.1 Rhodocyclaceae bacterium
CAGCGACAGCACCTTCGAGGGAATGGTGCGGAATACGGCGCCGGCGCCGCGATGCTGGACGAAGGCATTGACGCGGAAGCGCGCCAGGTTGGGGATGGCAAAGGAGAAGTCACACTCCAGATTCTCCTCGTAGTGCTTGCGCTGGCCGTCGTTCATGATGTCGTACACCATGCTGTGTACGTCCTTGTGCTCCATCGGCGGCAGGTTGATGCGCCGCACGTCGCCATGCACGCGAATCATGGGCGGCAATCCCGACGAAAGATGCAAATCGGAGGCCTTGTTCTTGACTGAGAAAGCCAGCAGTTCAGTGATGTCCATTGTGTGTTTCCGTGGCGCCTGAAATTGAAAACGAAGTTTCAGTAAAGGCTAATGCCCGCGCGAGCGGACGTTATGCCGTAACTAAAAGGCGGCGGCGGCGCGATGATATACTTGCCCCGATTTTTCAGGGCATTATGACAACAATTTCCACCAACTTGCAAGCTGTCGGGGCGCGCATCGCCACAGCGGCGCAATTGGCGGGACGAGCGGTCGAGGACATCCGACTGCTGGCCGTCAGCAAGACCTTCCCGCCGGAGCGGATCCGCGAAGCCGCGCTGGCCGGTCAAATCGCTTTCGGCGAGAACTATCTGCAGGAAAGCCTGGATAAAATCGCCGCGCTGCGGGATCTCGGGCTGGAATGGCATTTCATCGGCCCCCTGCAGAGCAACAAGACCCGCCCGGTCGCCGAGCATTTCGCCTGGGTACATGGTGTCGAGCGGCTGAAAATTGCCGAACGGCTGTCCGCGGCGCGCGGCGCGGGACGGCCGCCCCTGCAGGTCTGCATTCAGGTGAACGTCAGCGGCGAAGCCAGCAAGAGCGGAGTCAGTCCCGCCGATACGGCGGCACTGGCCCGTTCCGTAGCCGTGTTGCCGAACCTGCGTCTGCGCGGCCTGATGACCATTCCGGAGCCGACCGAGAACATGACGATGGCGCGGCAGCCCTTTGCCGCCCTGCGCGACCTGCGGGATGCCCTCAACCGTGACGGACTTGAACTCGATACGCTGTCCATGGGCATGTCGCACGACCTGGAAGCGGCTATCCTCGAAGGCGCCACCATCGTGCGGGTGGGCACGGCCATTTTCGGTGAAAGGCAATCAACATGAGAATCACCTTCCTCGGTGGCGGCAACATGGCCAATGCCCTCATCGGCGGCCTGCTCAGGCAGGATTTCCCATCCGGCGACATCAAAGTCATCGAGCCGCTCGCGGAAAACCGGGAGCGGCTCGCCGCCGCTTTCGGCATTGCCTGCCTGCCCGCGCCGGACGCATCGGCGCTCGCCTGCGAGACGATTGTGCTGTCTGTCAAGCCGCAACAGATGCGCGAGGCACTGTCGCCACTTGCCGGAAAATTGCGCAGCCAGCTGGTGATCAGCATCGCCGCCGGTACACGGCTTACCGATATTTCGCGCTGGCTGGGCGGTCACAGGAAACTGGTGCGCACCATGCCCAATACCCCGGCCCTGATCGGCGCCGGCATCACCGGGCTTTTCGCAGACCCCTCCGTCGGCGCAGGGGAACGGCGGCAAGCTGAACAGGTTCTCGGCGCGGTGGGCAAGACGCTCTGGATCGCCGATGAAGCCATGATGGATGCCGTCACCGCCGTGTCCGGCAGCGGTCCGGCCTATGTGTTCTATTTTATCGAATCGCTGCGCGACGCGGCGCTTGCCCTGGGGTTTTCGGAAGAACAAGCACGACAACTGGCCATCGAGACCGTCGTCGGCGCCGCCGCCCTGGCCGCCGCCAGCCGGGAAGATGTTTCTATACTCAGGCAGCGCGTCACCTCCAGGGGTGGTACCACCGAGGCGGCGCTGAATTCGCTGGATGCCGACAAGGTCAAAACGGCTTTCGTGCGGGCCATCAAGGCCGCCGATGCGCGCGGCCGCGAACTGGGTGATTTGCTGGGTAAAGACTGAACCATGCTGACCAACCTTCTGCTGCTGATCCTCGAGGCCGTCACCGGCTTCTTTGTATTCCTGCTGCTGATCCGCTTCTATATGCAATGGCTGCGGGTTTCCTTCCGCAACCAGCTTGGACGGTTCGTGGTTACTGTCACGGACTGGCTGGTACGCCCCGCCAGAAGGGTCGTTCCCGGCCTGTTCGGACTCGACATGCCGAGCCTCGCCGGGGCGCTCGTCCTGCACAGCAGCTACCTGACGCTCGCTTTCTGGCTGAAACGCTTCTCCTTCGGTGCCCACGCCGGCATCGCCGTTCCCGTCATTCTCGCCATCGCCGTAGTCGAATTGCTGCGCTTTTCGGTCTACCTCCTCATCGGTGTCGTGCTGTTCTCGGCCATATTGTCCTGGGTCAACCCCCATGCCCCACTGGCCCCGCTGTTCAACAGCCTGTCGCGCCCCTTCCTGCGACCGTTCCAACGCCTGATCCCTCCCATCGCCCATGTCGATCTCTCGCCGCTCGTGCTGCTTCTGGTGCTGCAGGTCGCCCTGACATTGCTTGCCTGGTTGCGCGTGCTGCTGATTCCGCTGATCACATGAACCCCACCTGGTTCAGGCGGGAGGCAACAGGATGTCTCACTCTCAGCCTGCACATTCAACCCGGTGCGAAGAAAACCGAAATCGCCGGACTGCATGGAGACGCCCTGAAAATCCGTCTGGCCGCCCCGCCGGTGGACGGCAAGGCCAACGAATGTCTTGTTGCGTTTCTGGCGAAAGAGCTGGAAGTGCCCCAGGCACAGGTTGAACTGGCAAGCGGCGCAACCTCCCGGCGAAAGCGGCTGCGTGTGAAGGGGGCCTCCGAGGAGGCGATCGCCCGCTTGATCGCGAATGCTGATTAGCGCCCGTTCTCGAATGCGACATGACCCTCGATCAGCGTGCAGCGCACGCGACCCGGGAGTTCCAGTCCGAGGAAGGGGGTGTTCTTGCCCTGGCTCTTCAGCGACTCCCGGGTCACCCGGATACTGCCGCGCGGATCGAACAGGCAGATGTCGGCCGCCGCTCCCGCCGACAGGGTGCCGGCCGGCATGCCGAGCACGCGCGCCGCATCGCAGGTGACGCGCGCCAGGGCCGTGTTCAAAGACAGCTGCATCTCCCCGGCCCATTTCAAGGTCAGCGGCAGCAGCAACTCCAGTCCGGTGGCGCCGGGCTCGGCCTCGCCGAAGGGAACCTGTTTGGCGTCGTCGTCGACCGGGGTGTGATCCGAACAGAGTGCGTCGATGGCGCCCTCGGCCAGGCCGCGCCGCAGCGCTTCACGGTCGCGCCTGTCACGCAACGGCGGCACAAGATGGGCATGCGGATCGAAATAGCCGATGTCGGCGTCGGACAGGTGCAGGTGGTTGATCGATACGTCGCAGGTGACGACAATGCCGCTCGCGCGCGCAGCGACGATCATTTCCAGCGCCGCGGCGCTGGAAATGCGCGTGATGTGAATGCGCACGCCGGTATCCCGCGCCAGTTGCAGAACGGTGGACAGTGCGATGGTCTCGGCGCTCACCGGGATGCCGGGCAGCCCCAGCCGCGTCGCCACCTCGCCATCGTGTGCCACGCCGTCCTTGCCGAGGAAGGGATCCCGTGCCTGAAGCCAGACCGGGAAATCGAAGGTGGCGGCATACTGCAGCGCGCGCATCAGCACCTGGGTATCCACCACCGGCACATGCGCCTGGCCGAAGGCGACACAGCCGGCTTCGTGCAATTCAGCCATTTCCGTCAGCCGCTCGCCGGCCAGGCCGAGCGTCAGGGCGCCAACCGGATAGACGTGGGCAAAATTGGGATGGCGGGCGCGATGCTTGAGCATCTCGACCAGGCCCGGCTCGTCCAGGGGCGGATCGGTGTCGGGCGGACAGGCCAGGCTGGTGACGCCCCCCGCCGCCGCCGCAGCCATTTCCGATTCCAGGGTGGCCTTGTATTCAAAGCCCGGCTCGCGCAGGCGGGCGGAAAGGTCGATCAGGCCGGGACAGACTACCAGACCTGTTGCGTCGATGACGCGGTTGGCAACGAACCCTGCTGGTGCTGCCCCGATCGCCGCAATCCTGCCGGCGGCGACGAAAACGTCCTTCTGTACATCGATGCCGTTGGCGGGATCGATCAGGCGGCCGTTCTTGATCTGTATCTTCATGTGCTCAGTTCCCCGCCAGCATGCTCATCACCGCCATGCGCACGGCGATGCCGAAGGTGACCTGGGGCAGGATCACCGCATGCGGTCCGTCGGCTACCGCCGAATCGATCTCCACGCCGCGGTTCATCGGACCCGGATGCATGACGATGACGTCGGGTCGGGCGCAGGCGAGCTTGTCTGCAGTGAGGCCGTAGTACTTGAAGAATTCCTGCGGGCTGGGCAGCAGCGCGCCCTGCATGCGCTCGTTCTGCAGACGCAGCATCATCACCACGTCGACATCCTTGAGTCCGGCGCGCATGTCGTGGAAGACCCGTACGCCGAGCTTGCCGACATCGGTCGGTATCAGTGTTTTCGGGCCGATCACCCGAACCTCGGGCACACCCAGCGTGGTCAGGGCATGGATCTGCGAACGAGCCACGCGCGAGTGCAGCACGTCGCCGACGATGGCCACTACCAGCCCGGTGAAGTCCTGCTTGTAGTGACGGATGGTATACATGTCGAGCAGGCCCTGCGTCGGGTGGGCATGCCGCCCGTCGCCGGCGTTGATGACATGGATATGCTCGAGACCCATCGCCGCCAGATGCTGGGCCATCAGGAACGGCGCGCCGCTCGATGCGTGTCGCACGACGAACATGTCGGCCTGCATGGCGCAGAGGTTGTCCACCGTGTCGAGCAGGGTCTCGCCCTTGGCGGTCGAGGAGGTGCTGATGTTGAGGTTGATGACGTCGGCGGAAAGCCGCTTCGCGGCAATCTCGAAGGTGGTGCGGGTGCGCGTCGAATTCTCGAAGAACAGGTTGAACACGCTTTTGCCGCGCAGGAGCGGCAGCTTCTTCACCTCCCGTTCGGCCACTTCGGTAAAGGGCGCTGCGGTATCGAGGATGGCGGCCAGAATCTCGCGCGGCAGTCCGTCGATGGTGAGCAGGTGCTGCAGCTCTCCGTTTTTCGTGAGTTGAGGATTACGCATCGATCAGCCTCAGGGAGAGAACACCGGCCTTGCTGCGCTCCAGTTGCAGATTTTTACCTGGTTCGATCTGCAGCGCCTGCGCACTCCAGCGCGGACAGACCGGCAGTTCCCGCCCACCGCGATCGACCAGTACCGCCAGGTCGATGCGCGCCGGCCGACCGTAATCGAATATCTCGTTCATGGCGGCCCGAATAGTACGGCCGGTGTAGAGCACGTCATCGACGATGACGATGGGCCGATCCTTGACTTCGAAGGGTATGTCCGACGATTTGATCTGGGAATGCAGCCCGCTGCGGCTGAAGTCGTCCCGGTAGAACGAGACATCGAGGCTGCCGAGCGACGTTTTCAGGCCGAGGGCGGCATGCAGGCGCTCGGCCACCCAGACGCCACCGGTATGGATGCCGATCAGGGCTGTGTCGGGGTGCAGCCCCGGACGCAGGCTGTCCGCCAGGGCAGCGCAGAGCCGTTCGGCGTCAGGCAACGGCATCGAAATAGTCCTGCAGGATGTGCTGGGCGGCCACTGCGTCGACCCTGCCCTTGCGCGCCTTCCAGTCGAGACCGGCTTCGCGCAGTTCGGCATCGGCGGCAGCCGAGGTGAGCCGCTCATCGGTCAGCGTCACGGGCAAGCCGAAGCGTCCGCGCAGTTGGTTGGCGAAGCGGCGGCAGCGCGCGGTCATCTTATGCTCGGCGCCGTCAAGTGATAGCGGCAGGCCGACAACCAGCCTTACCGGTTGCCATTCTGCGATGAGCCGCTCGATTGCAGCAAAGCGGGCGTCATTGGACTCGGCTTCGATTGCGACGAGGGCATTGGCCCGCCTGAGCAGGGTTTCGCCCACGGCAACGCCGATGCGTTTCAAACCGAAATCAAATGCCAGGACAATGCCGTTTTCGGCAGGAGAGGTGGAGGGCGAGGGAAGAGGTGAAACCATCAAAAACGGCATTCTACTCCTGAATGCCGTCGTGTTAGCGACTTCAGGCATGCCCCGCCACGTCGGACAGATTGGCCAGGTCGAAGCCGAGCAATTGCATCGCCGCCGGCAGGCGTTCCTCGGGCGGCAGGCCAAAGATGACCTGAGCATCGGCCGCCACAGTCAGCCAGGCGTTTTGCGCCAGTTCGTATTCGAGCTGGCCGGCAGCCCAGCCGGCATAACCGAGCGAAACGATGAATTCCTCCGGCTCCCCGACGCTGCCAACCGATTGCAGGATGTCGCGCGAACTAGTCAGTCCCAGCTCGTCCTTGACCGGCAGCGTGGCCTGCCATTTGCCGATGGGCCGGTGCAGGACGAAGCCGCGGTCGGTCTGGACAGGGCCGCCGAACATCACCGGCAGGGCGGCAAAGCGCCTGGCCTCCAGGGGAATGTCGATGCGCTCGAACAGCGCTTCCAGGGTCATGTCGAGCGGGCGGTTGATGACGATGCCAAGCGCGCCCTGTTCGTTGTGCTCGCAGATATAGGTCAGCGTGCGGGCAAAATTCGGATCGACCATGGCGGGCATGGCGATCAGGAAATGGTGCGTGAAGTTGGCGTCTTGCTGGACCACGCCGGCATTGTAATCCGCGCAACCGCCGGCGTTCAAGCCGACGCACGTCACGCGACGGTGGCGGTCGCCTGGCGGGTATAGCCAGCGATCAGTCCGAGCAACTCGTCTTCCTGATAGGGCTTGCCGAGATAGTGATTGACGCCGATTTCCCTGGCGTAATTGCGATGCTTGTCCGCCGTGCGGGAAGTGATCATGATGATCGGCACGTTCTTCAGGCGCGCATCGGCCCGCACGTTGCGTGCCAGATCGAAGCCGTCCATGCGCGGCATTTCGATGTCGACCAGCATGACGTCCGGCACGACGTCGAGCAGTTGTTCCAGCGCGTCGACGCCATCCTTGGCAGTGAGTACCTGGTACCCCTCGCGCGAGAGAAGTCGCCCGGCGATCTTGCGCACCGTCAGGGAGTCGTCGACAATCATTACCGTGGGCACGCGCGGCGTCGCCGGCGCCTCTACCTTCGGCACTGCGGACGCTGCGGCCTCGTGGGCAAGCGCCTTGATCTCGCGGCTGGCGAGCGCGATGGGGTTGAGGATCAGCACCACCTCACCGTCACCCAGCACCGTGGCGCCGGCGATGCCGATCACCCGGGCCAGTTGCGGCCCGATGTTCTTGATGACCAGTTCCTGGTTGCCGCGCAGTTCGTCGACCTGCACCGAAATACGCTGGGTTCCGGCCCGCAGCAGAAGCAGGGAATAGCGGCGTTGCTGCTCCGGCATGGAATGCGCGTCACCCAGCAAGCGCGGCAGAAAGTAGTACGGAAAGCGGTTGCCCAGCCACTCGGCCGCGCCATCGGCGCGGATTTTCCCTGCCGCCTCATCCTTGAGTTCCATGACCTGCTCGACCATCACCGACGGGATGGCATACGTGCGCACGCCCACGCGCACCAGCAGCGCCTGGGCCACCGTCAGTGTCAACGGCAGGTAAATACGGAAACGGGCCCCCTTGCCGGGCGTCGAACTGACTGCAATGCGGCCGCCAAGCTGGGCGGTTTCCGATTTCACCACGTCCATGCCGACACCGCGTCCGGCAATCTCGGTCAACTCCCTGGCGGTCGAGAAACCGGCGTGGAAAATAAAATCCGTCAGGACGACCTCGTCCGGATACTGGTCGGAGGCGAGCAACCCCTGTTCGATGGCCTTGCTGCGGATGCGCTCGAAATTCAGCCCGGCGCCGTCATCGGTCATGTCGATGACGACCTCGTTGCCTTCCTGGGAAAGCGTCAGGGCGATTTCACCGATTTCCGGCTTGCCCGCAGCCTGCCTTTGCGTCACGTCCTCGATGCCATGGGTGATGGCGTTGCGCAGCAAGTGCTCGATCGGGCCAATCATCTTCTCCAGCACCGAGCGGTCGAGTTCAACCTGCCCGCCGCGAATGTCGAGGTTGGCCTTTTTTCCAAGTTCCTTGGCCGTCAGCCGCACGACGCGATACAGGCGATCGGCCATTGAGTTGAAGGGGATCATGCGCACACCCATCAGTGCCTGCGACAGTTCCCGATTCTGGCGGGCCTGACTGACGATGGCGGCATCGGCATGGTCGAGGTTGCGCAGCAAGGCATGCTGCACGGTGGTGACGTCGTTCACGCTCTCGGCCATCATGCGGGTGATTTCCTGGAAGCGCGTAAAGCGGTCGAACTCGAGGGGATCGAACTCGACATGCACTTCGCTGGCCTGGGCCAGGCGCGATTGCATCTGGGATTCGGCCTGGATCTCGATCTCGCGCAATTGGCCGCGCAGGCGAATGACGTTTTCCGTCAGATCGAGCAGCGATCCGCGCAGCGTGCGCATTTCACCCTCGATGCGCGAGCGGGCAATGGACATCTCGCCCGCCTCGTTAACCAGCCTGTCGACCAAATCGGCGCGCACGCGCAGCATGGCGCGAGCGGCGGCCGACTCGGCTTCGAATTCTTCGGCAACGATCCGCCCGGGTTGCGTCGTCCCGCCCGCCGCGGCAAGAACCTGCGGTTCGACCCCTTCCTCGACGACGCCTGCCGCCCGTTTCTGCAAGCCGTCCAGAAGAAAGTTGGCGCGGTCAAAAGAGGTATCGAGTTCATCGAAGAACTGCGGCGTCACGGCCTCGGCCGCCAGAGCGTTCTCGAGACGCGTCTCCATGCTGTGCACCAACTCGCCCATGCCCATGGCACCGGCCATGCGGGCGCTGCCTTTCAGCGTGTGCATCAGCCGCGCCAGGACTCCGGCTATCTCCCTGTCTTGCGGTTCGGCACGCCAGTTGCGCAACTCGACACCGATCTCGCGAACCAGATCGACCGCCTCCTCCAGGAAAATCGGCAGCAACTGCTCGTCGAGATCGTCGCGCAGGCGCAGCTTGCGCCGTTCCTCGGCCGCCTCCGCGGACTCCGGCGGAATGACGGAAACCGCAGACGCTTCGGTCGGCAGCGAAATTTCCGCGCTGGCCGGGGAGAACGCTACCGGGGCTTCTTCAAAAACCGGAACCGGTACGACGGGCACCTCGGAAATGACTTCCGTCATCGTTGCCGCCATTTCGGCCGGGGTCTCGATTTCGAGATCGAACGTCTCGGCCGCTGCTGTCGCCTCAGGCTCGACAGACGGAACCACGCTCAATTCGACGGCGGCCGGTTGTGTCGCACGCGCCACCTCATCGAGCTCGGCGGCCAGCCCGTCCGCTCCATGCGGCACACGCTGCTCCGCCACCGAGGCAATCATGGCGTCGAGGGTGGAAATGGCCGTGCCGAGCAGGCCGATCTGCCCGCTATTGCAGGTCTGGCTGCCGCGCGCCAGGCGCAGCAGCGCATGCTCTAGCGACGAAGCCAGTCGATTGACCGGATCGACGCCGACCGTGCCGGATATCCCGGCCAGCGTGTGCGCGGCACGCACCATCTCCTCGGGCGGAACTTGCGGCGTCAGCTTGAGGGCATTCAGGTCCAGGCGCAGCACGGCAAGGTGCGCCCGCGCCTCGCCGACATACATGTCGTAGAGTGCGCGGGAAACAACCAGATCGCCCAAGGCAACGGTGTCGTCCGCCGGCGGAATATCGATGCCCGGCAGGAAGTCTTCCTGGGAGATGACTTCCTCGACCAGTGGCGTCGCCTCGATCACCTCCTCGGTTACCTCTTCAGCAACAGGCGCTTCGAATTCCGGAGACAACATGCCGGCTTGCGGCGCGGCTTCGACCACCTCGCCCAGGATGTCTTCCCCCGCCTTGACCCGCTCGGACAGAGCCACCAGGTCGGCGGCGTCCTTGTGCGTGCCCCCACCTGCTTCCAGCTGGGCAACCCAGGCGCTGAGCAGGACATGGGCCTCCTCGACCAGCCGGTACAGGGAGGGGGTAGCGTCCTGCTCCGACTGCAGCCATTTGTTCATGACCTGCTCGACCGCCCAGGCGGTTTCGCCCAGGTCGGTCAGTCCGACCATGCGGCCGCTGCCTTTCAGGGTATGGAAGCCGCGGCGGATGGTAATAAGGTATTCATGGTTGTGCGGCTCTCCGCGCGACAATCCGAGATGTTCGCCGATGGTAGCCAGTACCTCATGTGCCTCTTCAAGGAAGATGGCAAGCAGTTCTGCGTCGATTTCCTCGCTCGGCGCTTCGGCCAGCCGCAGGGTTTCAGCCGAGGGGGCCGCCATCTCCATGGGCGCCACAGGCGCAACGCGCGCCACGGCCTGCTCGACATGCCCTGCCGCTGTTTCGGCCGGCGCACTGGCCAGGGCCGCCAGCGCTGCCTTGGCTTCCTCCTCGAGTTTGGTGTCGGCTACCAGGCTGGCGTCCTGACGAATGGTCTCCAGGTGCTGCTTGAGGTCCTCGCGCATTCCCTCGTTTTGCGGCGTCTCGCGCAGCGCTCCGGCCAATACCTGGGCTTCGCGTTTCTGTTGCTCCAGCTCGTCCTCGACAGAAGGTGCCGCGGTTTCTGCAAAGTCTTCTTCGGCCAGCTTGGCCTTGGACTGCACCGGTTTGAGAATTTCATCCAGGTCGGCCGGTCCGTACTGCAAGGCATCGACGAAGAAACCCAGGCCGGACAGGCTGTGTGCCACCGCCTCGAATTCCTGCTGCGGCGGCACGATGTCCGGGGCGGTAAATGACTTGATGCGCGCTTCGCAGTCACGCAGCAGGAAAACCGCCTTGTCCTGTCCGAGGATGGTGAGCGCCCCCTCGATCTGTTTCAGCGGACCGGCCAATGCGGACAACTCGTCGCGACGACTCGTGTCGCGGAAGAAAGCATCGAGGGTCTGTTCGACCTGGGCCAGATTGGTGAGAATTTCTCGTGCCACCTGTCCCATCATCAGACGTTCCTGGGCGTGCCGCGACATCTCGTCGAGCAGAGGCGCCGACATCTCATCGAGTGCCTCGCCGCGCATCAGCGCACCCAGTCGGCTGATGACGATTTCAACCTGCTGCGGGAAATCCCCTCCCAGTTGTTCGTAGTTTTCCAGGGCGTTTTCGGCCAGCAGCAGAGCGGTGGCGATTTCCATCGCCGCCGTATCGCTCTGCTTGAGCGGGTCCTTGCGCAACCACTGGGCGGTTTCGGCGATGCCGGCCAGCAAGCGCGCCAGATGATCGCTAACCAGTCCGCCGCCCTTGCTGGCAAGGGTGACGGCATGGTCATGAAACTGCGGCAACGCCACTGCCGCGCCGGCACAGAATTTGTTCCAGGCCTCCTTGGCTGCCGCCAGAGAGTCGCGCATGGCCCGCAAAATCGGCTTGAGCGGCTCGATGTCCGCCGTGCACGCAGGCACCAGCGCATCGAGCTGGTAGGCCTCCTTGACCTGCTGCACCTGTGCGCCGCCGCCCTTGGCGACAGCGACAAAATACAAGGCATCGCGCACCAGGCGCTCGGCCACTGTCCTGGAGCCTTCCAGCAAGCGGCGCATTTGCAAATCGATGCGCGCGCAGAGCTTCTTGACATGGAAATCGACGGGGACCTGCCGTTCCACGAGGGCATCGAGCAGCGCGATCGTGATCCACCAGAAGGCTCGCGCCGCGGGAAGCGCCTGGGTGGCTTCGATGACGGCCACGGCCTCGCGCATTTCGATGACGCCGGACACATCCTCGGCATTGCGCAGCCAGCGCAGAAAGCCTCGCTCGAAGCGGGCGCGCTCGACTTTCAGGCGACGGGCTGCCTCGCCTGCGGGCAGTTCCAACGGCTCTTCCGTCCGCTTGGGCGGGCGCAGGGAAAGATCCGGGAAGAACAGGTCGCTCGAGGCGACACGCTCAGCGCCGCGCGCCGCAAGCAAGTCGCGATAGGCCGCCAGCAACTTGAGCGGCTGGTTCGGCATGCCGCTCGCCACCTCGTCCAGATAGTGGCGAATCGCCGCAATGGCCCTTTGCGCCAGTTCGCCCACCGCCGGCGTGGCGGCGACCTGCCCGGCCTCGACGTCGGACAACAGATGTTCGATCGCTTCGGTAAATTGCGTTATGCCGTCCAGGCCGACGATCGAGAGGGCGCCATAGGCCTGATGAAGATGGGTACGGGCGAACTTGAGTTGCGCGGAATCGCCGGGGTTCCCGGCAAACCTGCCGAGCGCCTCATGGGCGCGTCCAAGCGCGAGGTCGATCTCGCCCTTGACCCAAGATAGCGGACCGAGATCCAGATCGGTTGTGGCAGCCATCGTGTCGTCCGCGTTCCGCCCGTTTTAAACCTTGAAGCCCGACACCGAACCTTTCAGTTCGACGGCCAGATCGGCGAGCTGACCGATGGATACCGCCGTCTGCTTGGTACCGACGGTTGTCTGCTCTGTCACGCGCAGGATGCCCTGCATGTTTTGCGCCACACGCGTGGCGTTCTCGGCTTGCTGCTGGGTGGCGGAGGAAATCGATTCGATCAGGGAGGCAAGGTTGGTCGACACCGAGGAGATCTCTTGCAGCGCCTGGCCGGCGGCGTCGGACAGCTTGGCGCCCTCCACCACGTCCCGCGTCGAGTTCTCCATGGCGGACACGGCGTCCTGCGTATCGGTCTGAATCGTCTTCACGATCGCCGCGATCTGCTTCGTCGCCTCGCCGGAGCGTTCGGCCAGCCGCTGCACTTCTTCCGCAACCACCGTGAAGCCGCGGCCCGCTTCGCCGGCGGATGCCGCCTGGATGGCGGCGTTCAGCGCCAGCACGTTCGTCTGTTCGGTAATGTCCGAGATCAGTTCCACGATCTCGCCGATCTCCTGCGAGGATTCGCCGAGGCGCTTGATGCGCTTCGAGGTTTCCTGGATCTGCTCACGGATTTCGTTCATGCCCTTGATGGAGTTTTCCACCGCCGAAGCGCCTTTTTGCGCAGCCTCAAGCGAATGGCGCGCCACCTGGGCGGATTCCATGGCCTCGCTCGACACCTGGTTCATCGACTTCGCCATGTCGAGAACGTTGTCGCCGGCCTGTTTGATCTCGCGCGACTGGCGTTCGGTGGCGACCAGCAGTTCGTTGGAGGTCTTCTGGGCGGCCTCGGAAGCGGCGGCCACGCGGCCGGCAGCGTCGTTGATTCGGCGCACCAGCACGCCGAGTTCCTCAATCGTATAGTTCACCGAGTCAGCGATGGCGCCCGTGATGTCCTCCGTCACCGTGGCACGCACCGTCAAGTCACCGTCGGCCAGGTCGCCCATCTCGTTCATCAGCCGCAGAATGGCTTCCTGGCTGGCGTTTTTCGACGTTTCGGCCTCGTGGCGCTGCCGCTCGGCCTGCTCCCGACGCATGGCGGAATCGTCGTTGAAGACCTTGGCCATCAAGGCCAGCGTGACAATGGCGAGCAACGCAAAGATCGAGATGACCCAGGTATTGGTGGCGCGGCTGGCAATTTCCGCGGCATAGGCATTCGACAGGTCGGTGGTCGCCTTGAGCAAAGGGACGCTGTCGCGGAAGATACGGCTGCCGGCCTGCTTGGCCTGCACCAAGCGCTGCATGTTGCCGAGAATCCCGGCCACGGCTTCCTGGTATTCCTTGAAGGAGGCATCCAGTTCGACCAGCTTTTCCTTGGTCTCGGCATCAGTGGCGGGATTGATCCGCATCGCTTCCGAACCCTTGGCCAGCGCGCCCAGCACATCGCGGAAGGTATTGGTGTCTTTGCCCAGCAGGAAGGCCACTTCCGGGTCGATGGCGTCGGCCACCAGCAATGAGTTGGCATTCTTCGCCAGACGCTGGGTCAGCATGACCAGCTGGTTGGCGGCGGCGATTTCCCGCGCCGAAGCGCCAGTCTGCAGCTTGAGCGCGGCCACCTGCTCGGCCAGTTCCAGCAGCAGGGGATTCTTGGTGTTGATGATCGACACCGACTTGCCGAGTTGTTGCAGGTTCTTTTCCTGCTCAAGCACTGTCGCCGTGTTCTGTTCGGTTTTTTCCCATTCCTGCGTCAGGGCCTGCAGGGCGGGTTGCGTAGTGTCCGGACTGGGCGGCACGCCGATCTCGTCAATCGTTCCGCCTTGCGTGACACGCTCCAGAAGAACGGAAAAGTTGCTGCGACTGTCCTTCAGTTCGGCAAATGCCGCATTGTTGCCTTGCAGGGCCAACTGGGCCGACTTGGCGATGGCCTGGGAGAGCATGCGCATCTGTCCCGACGCCGAAGTGTAGGCCGTGCCATGCGTGGCCGTGCGGCTGTCGAACCAGGCCGACACCGCCACGATGAACATGAAGAAGACGAACATGCCGCCCAGCAACTGCAATTGGGTGCCGACCGGCTTGTCGCCAATGCCTGGCAGCTTGAAGCGGCCGCCCCGCACCGCCGCCTGCTGCAGGTTGTCCATGATCGTGCTCTGCGAGGGATCCTCGGGAGCCGCTGTGTCGCCCATGACGGGGAGCTTGAATTTGAATGCCATGCCGTTGTCTCCGATGTTCAGCGTCTAATTATGACAAGCCACTGCCCTGTTCACGACAGCCCGATTTCAAGGAAATCCGGCTGTCCGAGAAGGTTTCTCAAATTCAGCCGCTTCCATGCATTGCCCTGCGGATCGGCATACTGCTCGCCCACCCAGGGCCGCGAGTCGGCTTCGGCCGCGCGCGGCGCCATTTGTTCAATGTTGCGCAAGCCCAGTGTGCGATTGACCAGCAGCGCGCTGTTGATGCCGAAACGGCCGCCGACGATGAGCAGACGGCTGTCGGCGTTCTGCGGCGTGACTTCCCCCCCCTGGAAGGCGGAAAAATCAACCACGCTGTACAGCGTGCCACGGATATTGGCCAGTCCGCAGAACCATGTCTTGGTGAGCGGTACGCCCGTCAGGGGCGGCAGGGGTACGATCTCACCCGAATCGCCCAGGTCGAGCAGCCAGAAGTCCCGCCCGGCCTGAACGCCCAGCAGCGCACGGGAAGTCTCTCCCGCCCGCGCGCTGGTCAGGCGCTGGACCAGACTTTCCTGGAACTCCCTCAGGCTGATCTTTTTCCTGGCCATCGGCAATTGCCGCCTCAGCCCAGCGCGGCGATCTTGTCCAGCAACACTTTCGGATCGATCGGCTTGACCAGGTAATCGTTGGCCCCCTGGCGCATGCCCCAGATCTTGTCGGTTTCCTGCCCCTTGCTGGTGCACATGACGACAGGGATGTGCTTGGTCTCCTCCTCGCGCGTGATGGTGCGCGTA
This sequence comes from Rhodocyclaceae bacterium, assembly GCA_018262875.1. Classification (GTDB taxonomy): domain Bacteria; phylum Pseudomonadota; class Gammaproteobacteria; order Burkholderiales; family Rhodocyclaceae; genus Desulfobacillus. Next base: position 15,122 of record JADFDL010000016.1, read on the forward strand.
GCCTGGTAGCCGTTCATGCCCGGCATGACCACATCCATGAGGATGAGGTCGGGCAACTCGGATTTCGACTTGGCGATGGCTTCCTCGCCGCTCTCGGCGGTAACCACGTTGTAGCCGCTCTTGGCGAGCAGTTCGCTCAGTGCATGGCGCTCGGTGGGAGAGTCGTCGACGATGAGAATTTTCTTGATGGGCATATGTACTTACCTCTCTACGGATGCAGACTAAGAAACACGCTGCGGCGCATGCGCAGCGACAGCCTTGAGCAGGCTGTCCTTGGTGAATGGTTTTGTCAGGTATTCGTCGGAGCCGACCATGCGACCGCGCGCCCGGTCGAAAAGGCCATCCTTGGACGACAGCATGATGACCGGCGTGACGCCAAAGCGCGGGTTTTTCTTGATCAGCGCACAGGTCTGGTAGCCATCCAGCCGCGGCATCATGATGTCGCAGAAGATGATCTCCGGATGGTGGTCGGCTATCTTCGCCAGCGCATCGAAGCCATCCTCCGCCAATACGACTTGGCAGCCGGCCTGCACCAGGAAAATTTCGGCGCTGCGGCGGATGGTGTTGCTGTCGTCGATCACCATCACCTTGACGCCGTTGAGATTGACTGCTTCAGTCACGCTCTTCTACCTCCTCTGGCAAGACCGCTGCATACCGCTTCGGATATACGGGATAGATG
>JADFDL010000169.1 GCA_018262875.1 Rhodocyclaceae bacterium
CTTCCGAGAGCTCGTAGGCGTAGCGGGTCATGTCGTAGGCTTCCTGCGAGTCGGCCGGCTCGAGGATCGGCACGTGGGCGAAGCGGCCCCAGAAGCGCGAGTCCTGCTCGTTCTGCGAGGAGGACATGCCGACGTCGTCGGCGACGGCGATCACCAAGCCACCCTCGACGCCGGTCAGCGTCAGCGTCATCAGTGCGTCGGAAGCGACGTTCAGGCCGACGTGCTTCATGGCGCTGAAGGAACGCGATCCCATCATCGAGGCGCCGATGGCGACTTCCAGCGACACCTTCTCGTTCACCGACCACTCGGTGTACATGTCCGGATAGGTCGAGAGCTGTTCCAGCATCTCGGTCGCCGGCGTGCCCGGATAGCCAGCCGCGACTTTCGTCCCGGCCTCCCACACCGCGCGCGACACGGCCTCGTTGCCCGACATCAGGAGCCGGCTTGCCGCCGGCGCCGGCATGACTGCTGCCATCTGCACCACTCCGTTGAAAAAAAGAAAGGTGAAACTACTTTGGCCGGCGCGCTTCTCCCTTGATACAGGTCAAAGGGAATCCAGTCAGGAGATTGCGCCCCGTCCACACAACGGCACGAATATGTAAATGCCCTGTTCGTGCCGCACGCTTATGTGCCGGATACGGCTTTCCCCTGCGACTGGTAGCGCTTGATCCAGTCGGCGATCTGCTTCGTCACCGCAGCCTCGATGCCGAGGAACTGGTGGTAGCCGTCATGGCACGGGTTGCCGCGGATCTCGCCACCTTCGACGGTGATCAAATCCACGACCCTGGCCTGCTTCATGATCGCCATGACGCCCGGGATGGCGCTGTAGGGCGTGACGCGGCAGGCGTCTTCCTTGTGATGGACGAACAGAGTGGGCGCCGTGACCTGGTCGAGCGCCGCATCCGTCACGGGGTGGGCGGCGGCCATCGGCTTGCTGGTGGTCGACGAGGTCAGCACGATGCCGTCGGGGCCGCGCTCCTTGAGCAGCACGGCGGCCGTGGCGGCGGACAGGGAGCCGTTGCTGGTGCCGATGGCCCAGACCGGCAGCTTGTTTTGCTGGCGCAGGAAGACAATGACGGCGGCGGCGTCCTGCGCGTGCTCCGGCGTATGGCGGAAATCATCCAGGCTGCGGCGGTCCGAAGGGACATCGACAATGGCCACGGAAATGCCGTTCTGCGTAAATCGCACGGCGCCGCCGGAGAGAAACTTTTCGTTGCGCACCGAGCCGTTGGGAAAGATGCCGATATTGCCCGGGCCGCCCTGGAAGAGGATGGCATTGGCCACCGGATTTTCCGCCTTGGCGTAGACGAAGCGAAGGGTAACGCCGGGCCGGGTCGGCAGTTCCTTGACTTCGACCTGGGCGAACGCGCTCCAGGAGGCCAGGGCACATAGGATAAGCAGGGCTTGTTGCATGGGATATTCCTGTGGGTTGAAGAATCAAAGCGGGCGCCTGGCTGAAACGGGCGCTTCGCCGGGCAAATCATACGACAGTTCCGCCAGGCAGCGTCGTGCGCCAGACGGGAAACACCGCGCTGAACGTGCTGCCGGCGCCGGCTTCGGATCGAATCTCCAGTCTGGCCTGGTGGCACATGAGGATGTGCTTGACGATGGCCAGGCCGAGTCCGATGCCGCCGGTCTCGCGCGAGCGGCCGCGGCCGATGCGGTAATAGCGCTCGGTCAGGCGCGGCAGGTGCTCGGCGGCGATGCCGATGCCGATGTCGCGCGCCGCGTTGAGGCCGAGATGCCGCTCGGCCTTGCGGTTGCACCAGACAATGCGGTCGTCGCCATCGAGAGTGACCAGCCCGTCGGGCGAGGCCTCCGCCGCCTGGCTGAACACTTCCAGATCGGCTTCGATGCGGATGTGCACGTCCCCCGTGCGCTCCTCGCTGAAGACATGGTCGCCCCAGACCTGGTCGCGCACCTGGGCGCGGCTGAAGACGCGGTCCGGATGCGCCATGAAGAAGCGCAGCAGCTTGAGCTCGGCCGAGGCCAGCTCGACGGCGCGGCCGTCGAGCGTCACTTCGCAGGAGATCGGGTCGAGCTGCAGCGGGCCGACGGCCAGCGTCATCTCCGTCGCGTGCGGCGCCGTGCGGCGCAGACTGACTTTTCAGGAAGTCTTGAGCGCCGCCTGCCGCAATACGCCTTCGAAACGTTCCACCACGCCCGGCCAGCCACGCGTTTCCATACCGAGCCTGGCTCGCCGGCCGATGGCCCGACGCAGGCCGTTATCCATCGCCAGACCGAGTGCCGCAGCCACGAATGCAGCTTCGTCGCCGGGCGGCACGCTGCGTCCGCTGAAGCCGTCGGCGATGATCTCCGCCGCCGCCGCGCTGCGATAAGCCGCCACCGCCAGGCCGCTCGCCATGGCTTCCGCCACGACGTTGCCGTACGTCTCGCTCAGGCTGCCGAACAGGAACAAGTCGCCTGAGGCAAAATGCGCCGCGAGATCGGTGCCCGTTCGCGTGCCGGCGAAGCGGTCTGCGGGGCGTTCGCGTATCAGGCGCGCCGCCGACGGGCCGTCGCCGACCCAGACCATGCGCGCCTGCGGGCAGACAGCGCGAATCGTATCGAAGGCCCGGCAGGTCAGATCGAGATTTTTCTCCGGTGCCAGCCGGCCGACATAGAGGCAGGCGAGGTCGCGCTCACCGACGCCCCAGGCTTCGCGCAGGTCGCGCGAGCGACGACTGGGCGTGAACAATTCAGTGTCGACACCGCGGCCCACCACGCAGACGCCGGGAATGCCCTCGCCGGCCAGTTCCGCCGCCAGTGCCTCGGTCGGCACGAAGGTTACGCGGGTGCGCCGATGCAGGCTGCGCAGGTAGACGGCCACCGCCGGACGCAGCCAGCCGAGGCCGTAGTGCACGCTGTAGCGGTCGAAATTGGTGTGAAAACCCGAAGTGACCGGCAGCCCCAGCTTGCGCGCCGCCGCGACCGCCGACCAGCCCAGCGGCCCTTCGGTGACGACATGCACCACGTCGGGCCGCCGCGCGCGCCAGACGCGCGTCAGTGCGCCGCCGGCCGGCAGGCCGAAGCGCAGCCCCGCGTAACCCGGCAGCGGCAGTCCGGCCAGCAGCAGGTCGCCCTCGCCGCCCCGGTCCTCGCGCGACTGGCGCGGGCGCAGCACACTGACCCGGTGTCCACGGCCGCGCAGGCCTTCGATCAGGCGGCCCACCGTCATGGCCACGCCATTGACCTCCGGCGGATGGGTTTCGGTGACCACCGCAATTGACAGACTGCTCATATCAGCACGTTCACCCACACTGCGGCGACGTTGAACAGCGCGACGAACACCGCCGCGCTGCCGATGTCCTTGGCGCGCTTGGCGAGACGGTGGTCTTCCAGGCCGATGCGATCCACCGCCGCCTCCAGCGCCGAGTTGATCAGTTCCACCACCAGCACCAGCAGCACGCTGGCGATCATCAGGGCGCGGCCGACGCCTTCCACGGGCAGCAGGCAGGCGACCGGCAGCATGATGGCGGCCAGCCATACCTCCTGGCGGAAGGCGTCCTCGCAGCGATAGGCCGCTTGCAGGCCGGCGAGGGAATAGTGGAAGGCGTTCAACACTCTCCTTAAGCCGGTCTTGCCTTTGTATGGGCTTTCCATGCGATGGGATTTCCGTTTCTGTGGTATTCGAAATAAAGATCCGCAAGGCGCGCCGCCATCGTTTCGTCGGACCAGTTGCGGGCATAGTTCCGGGCCTCGCTGCCCAGCCGTATGCGCTGTGCGTCGTCGGAGAGGATTTCAACCACCGCTTCGGCGAAGGCGGCGGGATCCCCGGCCGGCACGCGGCAACCCTGGCGTGGCGCCAGGATGTCGATGGTACCCATCTCGGCGAAGGCCACCACCGGCAGGCCCACCGCCATCGCCTCCAGCAGCACCAGCCCCTGCGTCTCGGTGCGCGAGGCGAAGACGAAGACGTCGGCGGCGGCGTAACAGTCGGGCAGATCGCGGTGGCGGTCGAGATAGCCGGTGAAGCGCACGGATTCGTCGAGGCCGAGCCGAGCCGCCTGCGCGCGCAGGGCCGGCAGCGCCGGGCCCTCGCCGGCGACGAGCAGCAGCAGGTCGGGGCAACGCTTCACCGCCTCCGCCGCCATCTCGAGCAGGAAACCGATGTTCTTCTCGTGCGCCACGCGGCCGACGAAGAGGGCGACCGGCCGCGACGGCGCAATGCCGTGGGCGGCGCGGAAGCGGGCGCGGTCGCCGCCGGCGAAGCGCGCCAGCGGAATGCCCGTCGGCAGGATGTGGATCGGCGCCTTGACGCCGTAGTGCACCAGGCGCGACTGCATCGCCACCGAGGGCACGACGACCCCGTCGAGGGCGTTGCACTGGCGGCGCGAGAGGTGCCGCGCCACGGCGCGCAGGCCGCGCGCCGGCAGGAACGGCGCGTAGTGGTGCAGGTATTCCTCGAACAGGGT
>JADFDL010000170.1 GCA_018262875.1 Rhodocyclaceae bacterium
GGCCGGGCGCGTGCCGACACCGCGCGGATACCGCTTCTTCGTCGACAGCCTGCTCACCGTGCAGCCCCTTGGCGAAGCACAGATCCACGAACTGGAGGAGCAGCTGCAGCCCAACCAGCCGCAGCGCCTGATCAGCTCCGCCTCGCAGCTGCTCTCCGACCTGACGCGCTTCGCCAGCGTGGTGGTGGCGCCCCGACGCATCACGCCGAAAATCCGCCAGATCGAGTTCCTCAGCCTGTCGGAAAAACGCATCCTGCTCATCATCGTGACGGCCGAAGGCGACGTGCAGAACCGCATCTTGTTCACCCAGCGCGCCTATTCGCCGTCGGAACTGGTCAGTGCCGCCAATTTCCTCAACCAGAATTTCGCCGGGCTGGACTTCGGCGAAATCCGCAACCGCGTGCACGATGAACTGCGCCAGTTGCGCGCCGACATGACCGAGTTGATGACGGCCGCCATGGAAGCCGGCAACCAGGCCGTCGCGGACACCTCGACGCAATACGTCATTACCGGCGAGATGAACCTGCTGGCGGTGGAAGACATTTCCTCCAACATGAACCGCCTGCGCGAACTGTTCGCCCTCTTCGAGCAGCGCACGGGTCTGGTGCAATTGCTCGACCTGAGCAATCGCGCCGAAGGCGTGCAGGTGTTCATCGGCGGTGAATCGGGGCTAGCGCCGCTCGACGAATGCAGCGTCATCACCGCCCCCTACGAGGTCGATGGCCGCATCGTCGGCTCGGTTTGCGTCATCGGCCCGACGCGCATGGCCTACGAGCGCGTCATTCCCATCGTCGATATCACCGCCAAGCTCCTCTCGAGCGCCCTCTCGGCGCCATGACCCAATCGGCGGTCCTCCTCATCAACCTCGGCACCCCCGAAGCGCCGACGGCGCCCGCCCTACGCAAGTATCTGAAGCAGTTCCTCTGGGATCCGCGCGTCGTCGAACTGCCGCGGCCGCTTTGGTGGCTGGTGCTCAATCTGATCATCCTCAACACCCGCCCGAAGAAATCCGCAGAAAAGTACGCGAAGATCTGGATGCCGGAAGGTTCGCCGCTCAGGGTGCATACCGAACGCCAGACCAAGCTGCTGCGCGGCTATCTGGGCCAGTCCGGCCAGGGCGATATCGTCATTGAGTGGGCCATGCGCTACGGCGGACCCTCGGTGGCCAGCGCGCTGGACCGTTTGAAAGCGCAGGGCTGCACGCGGATCCGGATCCTGCCGCTCTATCCGCAGTATTCCGTCAGCACCACGGCCAGCGCCATGGATGCCGTGAATGAATGGGCCCGGCGGCATCCCCAGGCTGTCGAGATCCGCTCGATTGAAAGCTTCCATGACAACCCCCGCTATGTTTCCGCGCTGGCCGCCAGCATCCATGCCCACCGGATGGACTATGGCCGGCCCGACAAGCTGGTGATGAGCTTCCACGGACTGCCCAAGGTCAGCATCGAACGCGGCGATCCCTATTACGCCCAATGCCTCGAAAGCGGCCGGCTTCTGGCCGCCGAACTCGGGCTGGCGGAGTCGGATTATGCAATCACCTTCCAGTCCCGCTTCGGGCCGGCCGAATGGTTGCAGCCCTACACCCAGGCGACCCTCGAGGCCCTGGCGCGGGACGGCGTTCGGCGGGTCGACGTGACATGTCCTGGATTCGTCTCGGATTGCCTAGAAACGCTGGAGGAGATCGCCCTCGAATGCAAGGAAGCGTTCCTCGCCGCCGGCGGGACGGAGTTCCGCTACATCCCCTGCCTGAACGAGCGCCACGAATGGATCGAGGCGCTGGCCGAAATGGCAGGCAGGCACCTGCCCGCCTGAGCGTCCCGGCGGTCAGATGCGCGACAATCGCTTCTTGCGCCGTGTAGCGCCGGGGTCGAAATTTCCCGCCATCTGTTTGACCGCGCCGCGACGGGCCTTGACGGCCAGCTTGAAAGCGTCCTCTTCGCCGTATTTTTTCACGGAAAACTTGATGCGCTTGGCGCGCCCATCGGGCAGCACCCATGAGGCGACCCAGAACCAGCGCTTTTCCGCGCTCGGCTTCTGGCTCGTTTCCGAAGCGCAGTAACGGCACACGCCGACCACCCCGGATTTGTTGTTCTTTTTCACGATCTCGGCGTGTTCGCGCTTCGACAAGGGCGGATATTTTGCAACGATTTCATCGCGATATGCCTTGGCCGCCGCCAGCGCCCTGGTTTTGCCGCCAAGCACGCCATCGCTGAACTGCCTGCGGAATATGACGCCTCTGCGCTGGATCGTCACCAACCAGCCGTGGGTACGGCTGGCTTCGTTATCGACGCGGGTCACGCCGTAGATCGGGGCCGTTTTCTTCACTTCTCTCTCCAAATTGGGCATTCGAAGTGATTTCTCGGCAGATCGGAGCAAAACTTTAATGCCGCTTGAATTCTCCGGCCAGCGCCTTCATTTGGGAAGCAAGCCATTGCAGGAGCCAGGAAATGTCCGGTCCGATCATGATCGTCTGCCCCCATTGCAGCACCGCCAACCGCGTCCCGGCCGACCGCCTGGCCGACCAGCCCACTTGCGGCAAGTGCAAGCAGCACTTGTTTACCGGCCACCCCGCAGAACTCGACGCAGCCAATTTCGACAGCCATGTCGGCCACAGCGACATCCCGGTGGTCGTGGACTTCTGGGCGCCCTGGTGCGGCCCTTGCCGCATGATGGCGCCAGCATACGCCCAGACGGCCCACCAGCTCGAACCGCGTTACCGCCTCGCCAAGCTGAACACCGAGAAAGCCCAGGAGATCGCCGCCCGCTTCGACATCCGCAGCATTCCGACCCTGATCATTTTCCGCAACGGCAGGGAAATCGCACGCCAATCCGGCGCCATGGACACGGGCAACCTGGTGCGCTGGATCACCGCTCAAACCTGAGATATCACCGCTCGTCACGTCAGCGTTTTTTCACTCAAGTTTCGGCAGGCCGTGCCGATACAGTTTCCTGAGACGCCCTGACGCGCGAATCGCGCCGCGAACATTTACTTTCTGCGAAAGCTTCGTTCCCGGGCCAGCTTCTTTCATCGCGTCAGGCGCGTCTCACCATCCCTGCTGCGGCAGTCCGCTGCGATGCCGACGCCGTCTTGCGGAGACTGACTTTTGCGACAGCCTTTCGCTGCACGCACTTTCACGAAGCCGTTTGAAAGTCGCCCCCTGCGATGGAGCAACCAACCGTCTAGGAATCCTTCTTCGGCTGCACTTCATCCGGCTCCAGCTCCAGCTCGATTTCCAGCCTGTCCGTTGCGGCCGGCTTGTGGGCTTGTTCGCCCAGACTGGCCAGATTGTGATCCGCCGCGGCCAGGCGCCTGACCGCAGTAGCCACCAGCTTCTTCTGAAAGCGCTGAAAGCACTCTTCGGTCGCCAGCGCGAGGGCAGAATTGTTTACGTCAAGGTAGGCGATTGGCGTCAGCGTGACGATGGAAGCTGAACGGCGCGGCTCATCCGGATTGAGATAGGCCATCTCGCCCACCACTTCACCCGCGCCCAGCCGGCAGATGGCGCGGTCCTCGACCGACACCTCGACCTCCCCTTCGATGACGATGCCGAAGCCCGATTCCTCGTCGCCCTCGCGCATGAGCAGGACATCGGCCGGGATCTCGCGCCAGGTGCTGATGCGCAGCACCTCCCACAGCTCGACCTCCTCGAAGCCGCGAAAGAATTCCAGTTTCTTGAGGACATCCAGCCGCGAAGTATCGAGTGCCACCCAGTTGTCATCGACGACCTGGAAGCGCACGGCAGACAGGTCCTGCGCCATTTCCGCGCCGTTGCGATAGCGCGAATAGAGATCCTTCTCCAGCGCCCGCCGGATGATGTTGTCCATCGAGGCGGGCACGTTCGGGTTGATCTGGCTCGGCATCGGCGGGTCGGCGTTGACGATCTTGTAGACCAGTTGGGCCGTGTTGGCGGCACGAAAAGGCAGCCGCCCGGTGAGCAGGTGAAACAGCACGACGCCCAGCGAATAGAGATCGGTCTTCTGGTTGAGCGGATACCCCTTGATCTGCTCCGGCGACATGTAAGCCGGCGAGCCGACGCCCATGATGAAGGTCGAATCGGATTCGCTTTTCTTGGCGGTGTTCAGCGCCAGGCCGAAATCCATGATTTTCACATTGTCGTCGTCGTCGATCAGGATATTGGCCGGCTTGATGTCGCGGTGGATGACGCCCTGCTTGAAGGCGTAGTCCAGCGCCAGGCAGCACTTGAAGACGATGCCGACGACACGGTACAGGGGGAGCAGCTTGTTGAAGGAACAGAAGTTCGACAATTCCCGGCCGGTAACGTACTCCATCACGATGTAGGCCTGGTCCTCTTCGAGGACGGTGTCGTGGATGCGGATGATGTTGGGATGATCGAGCTTCCTGGCCATCGCCCCTTCCGTGGCGAACAGCTTCTTCAGCCGTC
>JADFDL010000171.1 GCA_018262875.1 Rhodocyclaceae bacterium
TGCTGCGGCGGCATCGTCGGCATGGGCGAGATGCGCGCCGGTCGCGCCGGCCTGATCGCCGAGCTGGCCAATATGAACCCGCCGCCGGAATCCGTGCCGATCAACAACCTGGTGCCGGTGCCGGGCACCCCGCTCGCCGATGCCGAGCCGATCGATCCCTTCGAGTTCGTGCGCACCATTGCCGCAGCGCGCATCACCATGCCGGCGAGCCTCGTGCGCCTGTCCGCCGGCCGCCAGGAGATGTCGGACGAGCTGCAGGCGCTGTGCTTCCTCGCCGGCGCCAATTCCATCTTCTACGGCGACAAGCTGCTCACCACCGGCAATCCCGAGGCCGATCGCGACGAGCGCCTGTTCGAGCGCCTGGGGTTGAACGCCGTCTGATGCGGACTGACTTTTGCCGGGCAGCGGCTTCTTACGATGAAGTCGCGGTGCTGGCGCGGGAAGTCAGTCTGCGCATGACGGCGCGGCTGGACCTGGTGAAGATCGCCCCCGCCCGCGTCGCCGACATCGGTTGCGCCACCGGCGACGGCATCCGCGCTTTGCAGGCGCGCTACCCGCAAGCTTTGCCCCTGGCGATCGACTACGCGCCGGCGATGCTGGCCGAGGTTGCCCGCCGCGCTTCCTGGATGGACAGGCTGCGCCGCCGTGCGCCGCGCTGCGTGGCGGCCGACGTGCGGGCGCTGCCTCTCAAGGGTGGCAGCCTCGGCCTGGCCTGGTCGAACCTGATGCTGCACTGGCTCGACGATCCCCTGCCGGCTTTCGGCGAACTGCATCGCGTGCTGGAAACCGGCGGCCTGCTGATGTTTAGCGCACTGGGGCCGGACACCCTGAAGGAACTGCGCGCTGCCGGCGCGACGACGCTGCGACGCTTTCACGACATGCACGACCTCGGCGACATGCTGATGGCGGCCGGTTTCTCCGATCCGGTGATGGACATGGAGACGATTGCGCTCACCTACGCCAGTCCGCGCGGCTTGCTGCGCGACCAGCGGCTGCTCGGCGTGCGCGATGGGCTGTTCGGCCCGATGGGCTTCCGCGAGGGACGGCGCGTCTTTCGCGCCTGGCAGTCACAAACGCGCGATGGGCGCCTGCCCGCCACCTTCGAGATCGTCTACGGCCATGCCTGGAAAGCCGAACCGAAAGCTTCAGCGGACGGCCGCGCGATCATCCGTTTTCATAAATAGCGGCGCGCAATTGCCGTTGCCGCTCGCGCGCCAGCCGCAGCGCGCGAAAGCCGAGCAGGATGCCGAGCAGCACGGCGTAGAGCAGCGGCAGCGTGATGTCCTTCTTCACCAGCCACCAGTAGTGGACGACGCCGATGATGGCGATGGCGTAGACGCTGCGGTGGAGCTGCGTCCAGCGGCGGCCGCCAAGCCGTTTCAGCATCGCCGCATTGGAAGTCACCGCCAGCGGAATCAGCAGCAGGAAGGCGGTGAAGCCGGCGGTGATGAAGGGGCGCTTGGCGATGTCCTTGACGATGGACATCCAGTCGAAGAACTGGTCGAGCCAGAGGTAGGTCAGGAAGTGCAGCAGGGCATAGAAAAAAACATACAGGCCGAGCATGCGGCGCAGGCGGATCAGCCAGTGCCAGCCGCTCAGGTGGCGCAGCGGCGTCACCGCCAGGGTGATGAGCAGGAAGTTGAGGGTCCACGTGCCCAGATGCCGCGTGATGAACTCGATGGGATTGGCGCCGAGACCGTCCTTCCACGCCAGCCAGCCGAGTTGCGCCAGCGGCCACAGGCAGGCGGCGAAGAGCGCGGCCTTGAGAACAGCAAGCTGGGGAGGGGTTGGCTGCATCAGTAGTTTTTTCTCAAATCCATGCCGGCGTAGAGCGGCGCCACCAGATCGGCGTAGCCGTTGAAGGGCAGGGTCTTGCGCTTGAAGAACTCGCCGATGCGGCGCTCCTTCTCCTGGCTCCAGCGCGGGTGGCTGACCTCCGGATTCACATTGGCGTAAAAGCCGTATTCGTCCGGCTGGGCGATGTTCCAACTGGTGCGCGGCGGCTTGTCGGTGAAGCGGATCTTCACGATCGACTTGCCGCTCTTGAAGCCGTATTTCCATGGTACGACCAGCCTGAGCGGGGCGCCGTTCTGGTTCGGCAGCACATCGCCGTAGAGGCCGACCGCCATGATCGTCAGCGGGTGCAGCGCTTCATCCAGGCGCAGCCCTTCGGTGTAGGGGAAATCGATGTACGGCAGGCGCAGGCCGGGCATGGCGGCCGGTTCCGTCTGCGTGATGAACTCGACGTATTTCGCACTGCCCAGCGGCTCGACCTGTTTGATCAGCGCGGCAAGGGGGAAGCCCACCCAGGGGATGACCATCGACCAGCCCTCGACGCAGCGCAGGCGATAGATGCGCTCCTCCAGCGGGGCGATCTTCAGGATGTCCTCGATGGCGAGGGTGCGCGGCTTGTGCACCAACCCCTCGATGCTCACCGTCCAGGGGTGCGTCCGCATGGCGCCGGCGCGTTCCGCAGGCTGACTTTTGCCGCCGAAGCCGAATTCGACGAAGTTGTTGTAGGTGGTGATGTCGCGCAGGCTGTTCGGCGGTTCCAGCGTGCTGTGGGCGCCCTTCTGCAGGCTGGGAAAGGCTTCGCGTGCCAAGGCAAGGGGCGGCAGGCCTGCCGCCAGTGCGAAGGCGCCGGCGGCCTTGATGAACTCGCGGCGCCGCTCGAACAACTCACGCGGCGTGATTTCCGAGGGCAGGATGTCGTCGGGTCGTTTGATCAGCATGCCGAGTAGACCGGTGCCGGCGGTAAAAGCTTACGGATTCAATTGCTGGTAAACCGCGGTAGCGATGCGCAGAAGATCCGCCTTTTCCATTTCGCCGGAAAGGGCATAGCCGAAACGGCCGTCCAGCCAGTAGAACACGCCAATGCCGTTCTCCCGGGTGTAGCGGAAGGCGGTTTCGCCGCTGTCTTGCGTGTCACGTCGCACATAGAGCGTCAGGCGCTGGCCCCGCGCATCCTGATACATGAACTGCGCCACCGGGCCGGCTTCCCCCGGCAGGAGGCGTCCTCCCACCAGATCGAAGCCCTGCGCCGAAAGGCGGGGCGGCTTCAGTTCCGCGCCCAGCCGCTTCGACAGCCAGGCGACCAGATGGGTTTCCTCGGCGGCGCCGACTTCGACGGGATGACGCACCTCGGGGCTGAAGACGGCGTGCGCCAGCGCCGCCTGACGCGCCAGCGAAGCCGACGGCTGGGGGGCGGCGGGCACAGAACTGCGCACGGCGTAGCCGACCACCCCGCCCACCGCCAGCCAGGCGATAGCGGCGGCCATGCGCAGCGGCGGCAGGCGTGAAGCCGGTTTCGCCGCCTCGGTCAGGCGCGCCGGCACGGCTTCGTCGAGAACGGGATCGAAGGCGTGGTGCAACTGCTCACCCTGGATGCGCCATTCGGCCACTGTCTGGCGCATGTCTGGGTGCTCCGCAAGCCAGGTTTCCACCGCGGCACGGCGCGCGGCATCCAGACGGCCGTCGGCGAAGGCATGCAGTTCCTGCTCACCGATGGATCGAGTATTCGTATTCATTTGACTGCTTTCAGGTGCATTTCTGCGGGCTCGTTTCCGGCGAGAAGGGCACGCAGCCGCTCGCGTCCGCGCGACAGCCGCGACATGACCGTGCCGATGGGGACGCTGAGGACTTTCGCAGCGTCCTCGTAGGAAAGATCCTCCAGTCCGACCAGCAGCAGCACCTCGCGCTGTTCCTCGGGCAGCCGCGCCAGGCTGCGTGCGAAGTCGCGCAGTTCAAGTGCATCGCCCTGGTTCCCCCGCGCCGGCAGTTCCGGCAGGGCTTCATCGCCGGGGTAATCAACCACTCGCGGACTGCGCGCCTGGCTGACGAAAAGATTGTGCATGATGGAAAACAGCCAGGCGCGCAGGTTGCCCGGCCGCCATAATGCCCACTTGCCGAGCGCGCGCTCCAGCGTGTCCTGCACCAGGTCGTCGGCGCGCACGACATCCCCCGTCAGCGCGCGCGCATAGCGGCGCAGGCGGGGAATCTCGGCGACGATGGTGTTGCGGTTCATCGTGACGAGTCTACTCCCTGGCAATGCGCCAGGCGTTATTGACGCCATCCCCGCTCCTGTCGCCGGGTTTCTGGTCCTTGATCCAGTAATAGAGCGGCTTGCCGCGGTGGGCCCATTGTTTCTTGCCGTCGTCGCGGATGACGATCGTCCAGTCGCCCGAGGCGCGGTCGGTATCGGCGGCGAACAAGGGCGGCCAGTTGGCGGCGCACGGGCCGTTGCAGACGCTCTTGCCGCTGCCGGCGGCGTCCTTGTCGAAGGTGTACAGCGTCATGCCGTTGGCGCCGACGAACGCACCGTTTTCCATGCGCGCGGGCGCGGCAGACCGGGTTTCGTAGGAGGCGCAGCCGGCGAGAAGGCCGAG
>JADFDL010000172.1 GCA_018262875.1 Rhodocyclaceae bacterium
CGGCCCTAATGGCTCGTCGCAGTTGAGGCAGCGCCCGCAGGCGAGCGCGTCGTATCCGGCCATGTGAGCGCGCTTGAGGCGGCGCTCATCCTCCTGCTCGATGAGTTCTTGCGCCCTGTCAGCCTCGTCCATCGGAGGTTGGCTCCCATCGGCTGGGGTTGTGCAGGCATTCGCTATCGCGCCGGATGATGCTGGCCGTCGGTACGCGCCAGGCTCCGCAATGGATGCAGTCTTCCACCTGCGCCCCGTACTTGAGCCAGCGCGGGTGCAGCGGCCTCGCATGGCGGCAGGTGGCGCAGGTTTGCTTCATCCGCGCCGGGCCCGGCGGTAGCACCAGAGTTCCACCTGCTCAGCCTCCTGCGCCGCTCGGGCAGCGGCCTCGGCCGCCGTCGTCCAGTCGCGCAGCAGGGCCGCCGCCTCCGCCGTGGCAAGCGCCTTCTTCGCCGCGAGCAGGTGCTCGGCGTAGTCCGGAGCGTCAGGCATCGGGCTCGTCCTCCGGAACGATGGGCGGCGGGTTGAGCATCGTTCGCAGTTGCTCGTACAGGCTGATGGCCTCATTGAGCGTCACCCGCAGAGAGACGTTGCCCAACCCCCGCTGGAACAGCAGGTCCACAAACGCTCCGTCGCGGTCGCAGCTAATCACGGCCCGGTACTGGCGGCTGATGCTGCTGGGTGCGGCGGAACCAGAGCGGCGCCCGGCCGTAGCGCACGCCGTCGAGCGTTATCGCGCGCACGCTGTCAAGCCCGAACGCGGCCCGGATGCCGTCCACGAACGCGGCGAACTCGGGATGCTGGGCGCGCATCCGCTGGCGCTCGCCCTGCGCCTTCTCCCGCTCGCGCTCGGCGATGGCGGCTACCCGGGCGAGCAGGGCCTCGCTCATTTCCCGGCCTTCCTCAAAATGTCGCGCAGGGAGCTGAACCCGCCGGGCGGCGGATCGCGGCGGTTGTCGGCGATCGCCAGGACGTGCGGGCCTCGCCGCCGGAACTGCTGCACCAGCGAGACGAACTCGGGGAGCGTCGGCGGGAACGGGTTGCCATTCGCCGTCAGGTGCTCAAGGGCCAGCCTGACGGCCTCTACGTCGTGGCCGGTAAGCGCGCGGCTCCACTCGGCCTTAACCGCATCCATCGGGATGGCCGTCCAGAGGTCCAGCCACTTCGCGCCGTACATCGCCGCGAGCCGCTGGAACAGCCGATCCACGATTGCGTCAGGCGACGCGCTCTGCCTGTCCATCGATGATCCGCTCGTCAGGTTTCCCATGTCCGTCTCCGAAGATTGCCGATGCCGTGCTATCCCGCGACTGCTGCTTCGACCCCGGCTTCCCAACGTCCGGCGGTTTCACGGGGAACAGCCCACGCCATCCGCGCTGCACCGACTGCTCCAGCACGGCGCGAGCGTCCTGCCCCTGCGAAACCAACTTCGAAAGCTCGCCGAGCAGCAACCCCTTCGCCCTCTCGGTAGGTCGCGCCTTCATGGCGACCCGAGCCTCTAGGAACGCATCCCAAGCGTCGGTGGGAAGCCAGGAAGGGAGCGGCGCAGCCGCGACCGGGCCTTTGTCTTTTGGTGTTGGTGTTTTATGGGTCGTGGGTCGTGGGTCGTGGGTAGCATTGCCTTCGCATTGCGGTGGCAATGCGTTCGCATGTGCGTTCGCATTGCGTTCGCTGCCGGTCCAGCGTGCGTCCGCAGACCGACGGGCCTTTTCTGACTTCTCGCTGAACCGGGCGATTTCGGCGTCGCACCGCGCTTGGTGCCAGCCGTCGGCTTCCAGCACGAAGAACTCGCGCAGGACCGTCTCAACGGCCTTCTTGGCGGCTGCGCTTGAGGCCCTGGCGAGCCGGCAGCAGGCGTCTACGTCGGCGGGTAGTGGAAGCTCGCGCGCGTAGTAGGCATCGAGCAGCCGCCTATAGGCCAAGTCCTCGGCGTCGGACAGGTGGACGGTAGCGGCGGCATAGTCACCAACGTTGAATGCGTAGTGCCGCACCTACACCTCCTTGATCGCCACGCCGTGCACCATGAGCATGAGTTTCCGCTTGAGCACGTACTCCCGCGTCCGCACGCCCTTGACGTCCTCGACGACGCGCCGCCAGCCGCCGCCGGTCCACTCGTCGTAAACGAAGTCGGCCCAGTAGCTACAGCTCCGCTCGGCGGTACCATCGGGCCGCGTCTGCCTCGGGATCAGCAGGAACTCGACTTGCTCGCGGAGGCCCTGTATCTGCCCGGCCTCTTGCATTAGCCGCAGGGCCGTCGCGCGACGAGCCTCGCGCTTGCTGGCGTAGCCGTCCGTCGGGCGGTTGCGGTACTTATGGGTGCCACTACTCGCTGCGATCACCCCGCCGTCGGGTTGGCGACGGGCCGCCGCGCCATCATGGGAGCGGGTAGCTCCGGGGGCGTCGGTCAGTTGTGCATCCGCTTTCGTGGCGTTTATGGGTGCCGGGGAACTACGGGACCGAGCCCCCGGCGTTTGCTGGCAGGCCCCAGCAAATGGACCGTCCCGTTCGGATGGGGCCGGGGCCGCGACGGGCGCGGAGGGGACGCCCGCGGGGGATGCGGCCCCGGCTGTAGACTGTTTCGCCGCGGACCGCGCGGCTTCCTCGCGCTTCCAGCGGGCGATGTTCGCCATCTTGGCGTCGAGCCATTCGTCGGTGTAGCGCGTCATGCTGCCGCCTCTACGAGTCCACCCCATTGCTCGGCCATCGCGCGGGCGATGCCCGGATACGTCATGCTGCGGAGTTTCCAGCGATCAGGCGACGGGGCGAGCTTGTTCTGCCCGCTCGCTGTCTGGTTGCTGCGTCTGGCGCTACGCCCACCAGGCAGCACCTCCGTATGACGAAGCTTGGGTAGCCCCTTCAACCAGAGGCATGTGGCCTTACTGGCGTCGTGCCCGAACTGCCACGGTTGAATGATCTGGTCCGGCTTGCGAATGCGGGACGACAGCACGCCGATGGGGTTTTCGACGGCGATCCGTTGAATCGGAGCGTCCATCAGCATTCGCACAAACCGCACCGCATCATCGGTTTTTTCGTTGCGGCCCGGCGTGCGCGAATTCCAATGAATGCCCGATGACGCGAGATAAGTGCAGGGCGGATGCGCGATCATCAGATCCCACGCCTCGCTATCGAGCACATCGCGCACATCCCCCATGTAGTGCGGCCCCGGCGACTCACTCGGCAGCAGATCGCACGACATGGCGTAGTGCCCCATTGCCGTGAATTCGTCTCGCACGGTGCCGCTGAACTCGCAGGCTACGAGCACCCTCATTGCAGCCCCACGCGATCCTTCTGCTCCAGCACCTGCCCGAGATCGACAAGCTTTCGCTGGTTCGCCAGCAGCTCATTGAGCGTGCCGACGAGTTCCTGCCCGCGCTGTCTATCCCACTCACGCTGCAGGCGGGCCTTGAGCCGCACCACGGCGGGCGGGAGGCCGTAGTCCCAGGCGGGCACGGTCACTTTGTCGTCGTGCGACATGGCTACGAATAGAAAGCCCGGTGCGGAATGGACACGCACCGGGCAGGGACGCGCGCCGGAGTCTCGGAGGGAGCGCGCGTCAGGGGGGTCATGCGGCGGCCTGCTCCGGGCGCTCATCCATCGCGGCTTGAAGCCGCTGAAGCGTGATGAGGCGGGGAGAGACGATGTGATGGTTGGCGAATTTCGAAAGCCACGACTGCGACACCTGAGCCTTAGCCCCGATGGCACGCCAACTGCCGCGCTTGGAAATTAGGTTGAGCCGGATTTGTTCCTGATCCACGGTATACCCCTTTCAAGTAACGTTCTACTGCACTTTCGAACACCTGTCAAGGAGTTTGTTACTAGCTTTGGGCGATACGATTCATGGCGTATGAACGACAGGCACCTACTGGCCGCGAATGTCCGCAAGCTGATGGCGGCAGATCCCAACTTGGACAGCCAGGCCAAGGTAGCGGCGGCGAGCGGCGGGCGGGTTTCTCAGAAAACGGTTAGCAATATCCTAAACGTCACGGGACACGCTCCCACGCTAGACTCTATATCCGGCCTCGCTCATGCCTTCCGCGTCCGTCCGTGGAACCTACTCCACCCGACGCTAGGCATCCCCCTGCCAAAGGGACAGTCCGAGGATGAGTTCTACTCTCGGCTAGATGAGGCTATGGCCGCCATCAAGGCCATCCGCCGTCCCTGATTAAGTAATTTTGTCCACCCCGCAGCTTGGACGCTCTACGCCCAAGTAAAATTCTGCTTGACTATATCCAGCAATGTATTACTATGTCCCTAACACCCTACGTCGCAGGGTGAGACAACGGAGGGACGGACGATGAGCATCGACACGCGAATCCCGGCACTGGAGCAGCAGCTCCACCTCAAGAACCAGCAGATCGCCGAGGCGAACCGGCA
>JADFDL010000173.1 GCA_018262875.1 Rhodocyclaceae bacterium
CGAGCAGCGGCACATAGAGGCGCAACGACTGCCGCACCAGCCAGGGCTCGCCGTGGCCGGCCTCCTTGATCAGGAACGAGGCGAGCACCGGGATCGCGGTCAGCGACAGCAGCAGCGAGCCGGACAGCGCGAAGATGATCGACAGCGCCACCGGCACGAACAGCTTGCCCTCCAGCCCCTGCAGCGTCACCAGCGGCAGGAAGACGATGACGATGATCGTGATGCCGGAGGCCACCGGCAGCGTCACCTCGCGCACGGCGCGGTAGATGACGTGCAGGCGGGGCAGCCGGTTCGCCGTCTTTTCGCTTTCGTGCGCCAGGTGCGTGACGATGTTCTCCACCACCACCACCGCCGCATCGACCAGCATGCCGATGGCGATCGCCAGCCCGCCCAGGCTCATCAGGTTGGCCGACATGCCGAACTGGCGCATCAGGATGAAGGTGATCAGCGCCGCCAGCGGCAGGGTCAGCGCCACCACCAGGGCCGCGCGCAGGTTGCCGAGGAACAGCACCAGCAGCACGACCACCAGCGCGATGGCCTCGAGCAGGGCCCGCGACACCGTGCCGACGGCGCGCTCGACCAGGCTGCCGCGGTCGTAGAAGACCTGCGTCGTCACGCCCTCCGGCAGCGTCGGCGCCAGCTCGGCCAGCTTGGCGCGCACGCCGTTCACCACCTGCTGCGCGTTGGCGCCGCGCAGGCCGAGCACCAGGCCCTGCACCGCCTCGCCTTGTCCTGCCGGCGTGCTCTGCGTGACGGCGCCGTAGCGCGTAAGGTGGCCGACGCGCACCGTGGCAACGTCGCCCACCCGCACCGGATTGCCCTCCCGGCTGGACACCACCACCGCGCGGACATCGTCGAGGTTGCGGATGGCGCCCTCGGCGCGCACCACCAGCGACTCCTCGCCCTCGGAGAGGCGCCCGGCGCCGTCGTTGCGGTTGTTCGCCTCCAGCGCGCGCTGCAGCGCCTCCAGCGTCACGCCGCGGGCCGCCAGCGCGGCATTGTCCGGCACCACCTCGAAGCTGCGCGCCTCGCCGCCGAGGGCATTGACGTCGGCCACGCCGGGCAGGGTGCGCAGCGCCGGCCGGATCACCCAGTCGAGCAGGCTGCGCCGCTCCTGCAGGGTCAGGTTGCCGCCGTCGATGGTGAACATGAACATCTCGCCGAGCGGCGTGGTGATCGGCGCCAGGCCGCCGTCGACGCCGGCCGGCAGGTCGCGCAGGATGCCGTTGAGGCGCTCGCTCACCTGGCTGCGCGCCCAGTAGATGTCGGTGCCGTCCTCGAAATCGATGGTGATGTCGGCGATGGCGTATTTCGACACCGAACGGAGGATCTTCTTGTTCGGGATGCCGAGCATCTCCAGCTCGATCGGCGTGGTGATGCGCGCTTCGACCTCCTCCGGCGTCATGCCGGGGGCCTTCATGATGATCTTGACCTGGGTCGACGAGACGTCGGGGTAGGCGTCGATCGGCAAGCGGTTGAAGGCGACCGCGCCGGCGCCGATCAGCGCCAGGGCGACGATGACGACGAGCAGCCTCTGCGTCAGGCAGAACTCGACCAGCCGCTCGAGCATCACTCGCCCCCGATGCCCATCAGCGCGGCCTTCAGCGCCGAGACACCGCTCACGGCGATGCGCTCATCGCCCTTCAGTTCGCCGCGGACGGTGCTCGTCTGCGCACCCTCGGCGATCAGGCCGACCGGCACGGCGCGGAAGCCCTTCGCCGTCTGCACGAAAATCAGCACGCGGCCCTGCAGCCGCGCCAGGGCATGGTTGGACACGCTCCACAACCCGTTACTGCCGCCGTTACGGGCGACGCTGACGACGGTGGCCTCGACGTACTGGCCCGGATGCAGGCGCTCCGCGCCGCGAGTGATTTCGGCACGCACCAATACCGTCTGGCTGCCGCCGACGCCGTGACCGACCGTCAGCACCTTCCCCTCCGCCTGCTGGATGGACAGCGTCACCCGGTCGCCCTCCGTCACCGTGTCCCGGCGGACGATCGGCAGCTGGATATCCAGCCAGAGCGGATCGAGTTTCGCCACCTTGAAGATCGGCGCGGCCGCTTCCAGGCGCTGGCCGGGATTGGCCATCTGTTCCAGCACCACGCCCTCCACCGGCGAGACGATGTCTATGGCGCTGCCCAGCCCGCTGCCCGACTGCAGGCGCCCGATGGCCGCCTCGCTCATGCCAGCCAGGCGCAGCACCTGGCGACGCTCGGTGTAGGCGGCGGCCAGCTCGGCATGCTGGCTGCGGGTGGCGCGGTAGCGGCTCTCGGCGATGATGCCTTCCTCGAACAGCTTCTCGTCGCGCGCCAGATTGTCCTTCGACAGGCGCAGCTGGCTGGCGGCCTGCAGGTAGGCGCGCTGCATCTCGACGACGGCCGGCCCCTGCAGGCGCGCCAGCACCTGCCCTTTTTTGACGTGCTCGCCGGCGGTGGCCAGCATCCGCTCCACCAGCACGGGAATCGGCGCGCTCAGCACGTGCAATTGGTTGTTCGGCACGACCACCTGCGCCGGCAGGCCGGGCAACTCGCCGGCGCGCTGCGCCGCAAGCGGCGCCGTCTCAATGCCGAGGGATTTCAATTGCGCGGCCGACACCGGCACTTCCTCGGCCGCGCGCAGGGGCGCTGAGGCAAGGGTGGCCAGCAATGCGAACAGACAGAGTCTTTTGCGATGAGGTTCCATGGAGTGCAAGCGTAAAACAAACGGGAGAGTACCGCCACGAGTATTGTGGGGCATTCTCCCGCCGCCGGCTTAACGGAGACTTAAGGGCGCCGAAGGCGCCCGGGCGCTACTTTTTGGCTGTCTTGCCGACCTTGATCCGGTAGATGCCGTGGCAGGCGTTGCACTTCTGCAGCAGGTCGTTCATCTGCGTCAGCGTGTGCCTGCGGTCGGCGAGGAAATTGCGCATCTCCACGAGGGCGATGTGGCGTTCCTCGTCGAGCAGGACCAGCTGCGCGCACTGGTCGGCCGGCTTGGCCGGCATCCGCTACCGTCCTTCCGCCAAGTGCGAACCTGTCGTCGGTCGACGACAGTGGCGCGACAAATATTCGGGAACAATCGCTCACTCCCGTTCGTCTACGCGTACGTGTACCGACGAACGACAAAGGAGGACAACATGCGTGCCCCAAAAATCACCCTTGCCGCCCTCGCGGTGGTTGCAACCGCCCTGGGCGGCTGCGCGAACATGTCGACGCAGCAGAAGAACACCGCCGTCGGCGCCGCGGTCGGCGCGGTCGGCGGCGCGGTGCTGACCGGCGGCAGCGCCCTCGGCACGGTCGGCGGCGCCGCCGTCGGCGGCGTCATCGGCAACCAGGTCAAGTAGCGGCGGGCGGTGCCGCCTACACCGCGCGCAGCTTCTCGCCGGCCTTCGCCAGCGTCTCCTCGCCCTTGGCGAAGCAGAAGCGGATGACCTTGTCGTCGCGGCCGTTGCGGTAGAACGCCGAGAAGGGAATCGCCGCGACGCCGTGCGCCTGCGTCAAGCGCTCGACGAAGGCGTGGTCGGGCTCGTCGGAGATGGCGTCGTAGCGCACCGACTGGAAATAGGTGCCCGGGCAGGGCAGCGGCACGAAGCGCGAACCCTCCAGTTGCTGCCTGAAGAAATCGCGCTTGGCCTGATAGAACGCCGCCAGCCCGAGGTAGCGTTCCCTTTCCTGCATGAATTCCGCCAGCGCCAGCTGCATCGGGTGGTTCACGCAGAAGACGACGAACTGGTGCGCCTTGCGGAACTCCGCCATCAACTCGCGCGGCGCCAGGCAGTAGGCGATCTTCCAGCCGGTGACGTGGTAGGTCTTGCCGAACGACGAGACGACGAAGCTGCGCTCGGCCAGCCCCGGATAACGCACCACGCTCTCGTGACGCTGATTTTTCGTTTCCGCGTCGAAGACGATGTGCTCGTACACCTCGTCGGAGACGATCACGATGCCCGTGCCGCGCACAAGCCGCTCCAGCGCCCGCATGTCCTCCGCCGTCCACACCGCGCCGCTCGGGTTGTGCGGCGAGTTGATGATGATCATGCGCGTCCTCGGCGTGATGCGCGCGCGCACCTGGTCCCAGTCCGGACGGTAGTCGGGAAAAGTCAGTCGCGCGAACACGGCGCGCCCGCCGTTCAGTTCGATGGAAGGCACGTAGGAGTCGTACACCGGCTCGAAGACGATCACTTCGTCGCCCGGCCGCACCAGCGCCGCCACCGCCGTGAAGATGGCCTGCGTCGCACCCGCCGTGACGGTGATCTCCTGCTCGACGTCGAAAGTCAGTCCGTAGAGCACGGCGACCTTTTCCGCGATGGCTTCGCGCAGCGGCAGCGCGCCGGCCATCAGCGCGTACTGGTTGGCGCCGGCGTGCATGTGCTTGGCGACGAGGTC
>JADFDL010000174.1 GCA_018262875.1 Rhodocyclaceae bacterium
ATTGATCCAGAA
Source organism: Rhodocyclaceae bacterium (assembly GCA_018262875.1). Classification (GTDB taxonomy): domain Bacteria; phylum Pseudomonadota; class Gammaproteobacteria; order Burkholderiales; family Rhodocyclaceae; genus Desulfobacillus. The sequence continues at coordinate 13 of JADFDL010000174.1, forward strand.
AGTCGTATAGCCGAACCAGGTGGCGCCGATGGCGTCCCAGCAGTTCGACGAGACGAAGAGAATCTCCCTCGTGGGGAGCTTGAAGGCGTCCGACCCGAGCCGGTAGGCCTCGGGCGCGGTCTTGTACTTCTTCACCGCCTCGACCGACAGCAGGTGGTCGAAGAGGCCGCTCATGCCGGCGCTTTTGACGGCAATGTCGAGCATCTCGGGCGTGCCGTTGGTGAGAATGGCCAGCGGCAGGCCGAGTTGTTTCAGTTCCCTGAGGGCGCCGAGGTTCTCCGGGAAGGCGGAGAGGCAGGCGTATTGGCTCATCAGGCGCTTGCGGGCGTCCTCGCCGAGATCGAGTCCCAGCCTGCGCGCGGAGAAGGCCAGCGCGTCTTCGGTCACCTGCCAGAATGGCGCGTAGCGGTCGGAGAGCGTGCGGATGCGCGTGTAGGCGATCTGCGTGTCGCGCCACAGCACGGAGAGTTCCGCCCCCTTGCCGGGGAAAAACTGTTCGGCGAGCGTGCCGACGGAGTACACGTCGAACAGCGTGCCGTAGGCGTCGAAGGCGATGGCGCGGATGGTCATGGTTTCAGCCAGCCGAGGCCGGCCTCGGTGGCGGTGGCGGGCTTGTATTCGCAGCCCACCCATCCTTTATAGCCGATGCGGTCGAGGTGCGCGAAGAGGAAATCGAAGTTGATCTCGCCGGTGCCCGGCTCGTGGCGGCCGGGGTTGTCGGCGATCTGGATGTGCGCGATCTTCCCGATGTTCGCGGCGAGCGTGTGGGCGAGATCGCCCTCCATGCGCTGCATGTGATAGACGTCGTATTGCAGGAACAGGTTGTCCGCGCCGACTTCTTCGATGAGATCGAGCGCCTGCCGCGTGTCATGCAGGAAGAAGCCGGGGAGGTCGTGCGTGTTGATCGGTTCGATCAGCAGCTTGAGGCCCTGCGCCTTCAGCCTGGTCGCGGCGAAGCGCAGGTTGTCGACCAGCACGCGGCGCGCCGTCTCGGCCGGCACGTTCGCCGGCCGGATACCGGCGAGGCAGTTGAGTTGCGGCGTGCCGAGCGCGGCGGCGTAGGCCAGCGCGTTGTCCACGCCTTTCCTGAATTCTTCGACGCGGTCCGGATGGCAGGCAATGCCGCGCTCGCCGGCCGCCCAGTCGCCGGCCGGCAGGTTGTGCAACACCAGCGCCAGCTTGTTGCGGAACAGCGCCTGCTGTAGTTGCTCGGCCGGCGTGTCGTAGGGAAACTGGATTTCCACCGCCGCGAAGCCGGCACGCGCGGCGCGCTCGAAGCGCTCCAGAAGGGGCGCTTCGGTGAACAGCATCGACAGATTGGCGGCGAATTTGGGCACAGAAGGAAGATACATCCGTTCTTTTGTTAATAAAATATCGGTAAAATCAATTCATTGTTGCTTAAAACGCAAAACTTGTATGAGCCGCCTGAAGCAGATCGAAACCTTCGTCTCCGTCGCCAGCCGCGGCAGCCTGACGGCGGCGGCAGCCGCCGAAGGGGTGGCGCCGGGCGTGGTGAGCCGCCGCCTGGATGCGCTGGAAGCGCGCCTCGGCGTCAAGCTGCTGCTGCGCACGACGCGACGCGTCACCCTCACTTTCGAGGGCAGCGCCTATCTGGAGGACTGCCAGCGCATCCTGCGCGAACTGGGCGACGCCGAGGCGTCGGTGAGCTTGGGCGGGGTCAAGGCGCGCGGCCACCTGCGCATCTCCGCGCCGGCCGGTTTCGGCCGCCGCCATGTCGCCCCGCTGATCATGCAGTTCCTCGATGCCAATCCGGAAGTGACGGTGACCCTCGACCTCTCCGACCGCCTGGTGGACCTGGTGAACGAGGGCGTCGACTGCGCCATCCGCGTCGGCGAGCTGACCGACTCCAGCCTGGTCAGCATCAAGCTGGCGGAGAACCGGCGCGCCGTGGTGGCGAGTCCGGCCTATCTGGAAAAGCACGGCACGCCGCGCACCCTGGAAGACCTCGCCCGCCACAACTGCCTGTCGCTCGGCCCGCAGCGCGGCTGGCTGTTCCGCGTCGGCGAGGAGGCGGTCAGCATCAAGGTGAACGGCCTGCTCGAATGCAACGATGGCGCGGTGCTGCACGAATGGGCGCTGGCGGGACGCGGCCTGGCCTGGCGCTCGCTCTGGGAAGTCGGCGAAGACCTGCAAAGCGGCGCGCTGGTCCCGGTGCTCGACGAATTCGCCGCGCCGCCGACCGGCATCCATGCCGTCTTACCGCAGCGCAAGTACCTGCCGCTGCGCGTGCGCCTGCTGATCGACCACCTCAAGCACCACTATGGCAACGAGGCCTACTGGGGCGGAGCGCGCTGAGCTTGGTAATATTGGCGCATGCCCAGCCATCCCGGACATGCAACGCTTTGTCCGGCTCGTCCGCGCCGCTGAAAAATAGTTGAGAGGGTTGAATGTCATGAACGAGAAACAGGGGCTGTCTACCCAGTGCATTCACGCCGGCGAGATCGCCGACGCGCATGGCTCGCCGCACACGCCGATCTACAACACCACCACCTTCAAGTTCGCCTCGACGGCGGATTTGCTCGACGTCATCGACGGCCGCAAGGCGGGCAGCCTGTACACCCGCTACGGCCTCAACCCGACCATCTTCGCGTTGGAGGCGAAGCTTGCCGCGCTGGAAGGCGCCGAAGCCGCCTGGGCCTTCTGCTCGGGCATGGCGGCGGAAGCCGCACTGTTTTTCACGCACGGACGCGAAGGCATTGCCTGCATCGGCGATGCCTATGGCGGCACCCTGGAGTTGCTCGGCGCGCAACTGCCGCTGTTCGGCGTGCGCACCCACCTGTTCCTCGGCAGCGAGCTGGATCGGCTGGAAGCCTGTCTGCGCGAGGGTTGCCGCCTGGTGTTCATCGAGACGCCGACCAATCCGCGCATGGAGGTGTTCGACATCGCTGCCCTCGCCGGCCTGGCGCACCGTTACGGCGCGCGGCTGGCGGTGGACAACACCTTCGCCTCGCCGGTGAACCAGCGGCCACTGGAGCTCGGCGCGGATTTCGTCATGCACAGCGCGACGAAATACCTCGGCGGCCACAGCGACATCACCGCCGGCGCCCTGATGGGCAGCAAGGAACTGCTGGCGCCGATATGGAACTGGCGCAAGAACCTCGGCCAGATGCCCTCCCCCGAGACGGCGGCGCTGCTCTCGCGCAGCCTGCGCACGCTGGTGGTGCGCGTCGAGCGGCAGAATGCGACCGCACAGACGGTGGCCGAGACGATGGCGCGCCACCCGAAAATCGCGCAGGTGTTCTACCCCGGCTTGCCCGGCTTCCACGGCCACACTCTGGCGAAGCGCCAGATGAAGGGCTTCGGCGGCATGCTCTCCATCGAGGTGAAGGGCGGCGGCGAAGCGGCGACGCGCGTGGCGGACCGCCTCCGCCTCTTCGCCCTGGCGCCCAGCCTGGGCGGCGCCGAGAGTCTGGTGACGCAGCCGAGCACCACCACCCACCACGGTCTAGCGCCGGAGGAGCGGACGCGGCGCGGCATCGGCGAGGGTATGCTGCGCCTGTCGGTCGGCCTGGAAGATGCGGCCGACCTCATCGCCGACCTGGAACAGGCCCTGAAGGATTCATGACATGAAGCACATCGCCATCATCGGCACCGGCTTTGCCGCGCTCGCTGCGGCACGCAAGCTGCGCCAGATCGACAAGCAGGTCGAGATCACCGTCATCGGCCCGCGGCCGGAGTTGATCTTCCTGCCCAGCCTGATCTGGCTGCCCTCCGGCCTGCGCAAGGCAGAAGACCTGCGCATTCCTCTGGACAATTTTTTCCGGCGCAATGGCATTCGCTTTCACGCCGGCGAGGCGACGGGCCTGGAGCAGGGCGGACGCAGCGTGCTCACCACGGCGGGGCCGGTGCACAACGACGGCCTCGTCATTGCCTGCGGCGGCCGCTTCATCAAGAAGCTGCCCGGCATCGAGCACGCCATTACACCCTGCGAGGGCATCGCCGCGGTGGAGCGGCTGCGCGACCGCGTCCGGGAAATGAAGGAAGGCACCGTCGCCCTCGGCTTCGCCGGCAACCCGAACGAGCCTTCCGCCATGCGCGGCGGGCCGATCTTCGAATTTCTCTTCGGCCTCGATACGCAGTTGCGGCGCGAGCGGCGACGCGAGAAGATCAGGCTGGTGTTCTTCAATCCGATGCCGAACCCCGGCAATCGCCTCGGCGAGAAGGCCGTCGCGCGCCTGCTCGGTGAAATGAAGCGCCGCGACATCGCCACCCACCTCGGCCACAAGCTGGTCGGCTTCGAGTCGGACAAGGTGAAGACCGAAGGCGGCGAATTTGCCGCCGACCTGATCGTCTTCATGCCCGGCCTCACCGGCAATGCCTGGTTCG
>JADFDL010000175.1 GCA_018262875.1 Rhodocyclaceae bacterium
GCCACATGCTGCACCACGACCAGCCGCAGCGGCTGGCGCAGGTGATCGAGGATTTCCTCGGGTAATATCTTTCCGTGAAAGCCGATCTGCATTGCCATTCCAACGTCTCCGACGGCCTGCTGCCGCCGGCGGAGGTGGCGCGCCGCGCCGCCGACAGGGGCGTGGAGCTGCTCGCCCTGACCGACCACGACGATGTCGCCGGGCTCGCCGAGGCGCGCGCCGCCTTTGAGGAACGTGGCCTGCGTTTCCTCGACGGCAGCGAGATATCGGTGTCCTGGCGCGACGACGCCAGCTTCCATATCGTCGGTCTCGGCATCGATCCTGCCAACAATGAGTTGATCGAGGGACTGAAAGCGATCCGCGCCGGCCGCGATGGCCGCGCTCATCGCATCGCCGACGAGCTGGACAAGATCGGCATCCACGGCGCCTATGAGGGGGCGGCGCGTCATGCCGAAAAGGCCTCGATCATCAGCCGCGCCCATTTTGCCCGCTTCCTTGTCGAGCAAAAAATCTCGCCTGATTTCAGGCGCGTTTTCGACCATTACCTCGCCAAGGGCAAGCCCGGCTACGTGCCGCACGAGTGGGCGACGGTGGAAGAGGCGCTGCGCTGGATCGGCGATGCCGGCGGCGTCGCGGTGCTGGCGCATCCGCTGCGCTACCGCGTCAGCCGCGACGAGTTGCGCGTTTTTCTCGGCGAATTCAAGGAGTGCGGCGGCCAAGGCATCGAGGTGGCCTGCGGCGCGCATACGCCGGAGGAGGTGCAGGAATGCGCCCGCCTGGCGCGGCACTTCGGCCTGAAGGCCTCCGTCGCCTCGGATTTCCACGGCCCGGGCGAGAGCTATGCCGATCTCGGCATGACGCCGCCGCTGTCCGACGACCTCGTGCCGATCTGGCGCGACCTGATCTGAGCCGGCCATGGCCCAGTTTTTTTCCGTCCATCCCGAGCAACCGCAGCCGCGACTGATCCACCAGGCGGCAGAAATTCTCCGTACCGGCGGCGTCGTGGCCTTTCCGACGGATGCCGCGTATTCACTCGGCTGCCACCTCGGCGATGCCGAAGCCGTGGCGCGCATCCGTGCCATCCGCGAAGTGGACGAGCGCCACCATTTCACGCTGATGTGCCGCGACCTGTCGGAGATCGCCAACTACGCACGGGTGGACAACGCCCAATTCCGACTGCTCAAGGCGACGACGCCGGGCAGCTATACCTTCATCCTGGAGGGCACCAAGGAGTTGCCGCGGCGCATCCTGCATCCCAAGCGCAAGACCATCGGCCTGCGCGTGCCGGCCCATCCCGTGCCACTGGCGCTGCTGCAAGAACTGAACGAACCGATGCTGACCTCGACGCTGATGCTGCCGGGCGATGACCTGCCTTTGAACGACCCGGAGGAAATCCGCGACCGCCTGGAGAAACGCATCGATCTGGTCATCGAAGCCGGCGCCTGCGGGCTGGAAATGACCACGGTGGTCGACTTGACCGGCCCGGTGCCGGTGCTGGTGCGCGCCGGCAGCGGGCCACTGGAGCTTCTGGGGCTGGCTTAGGGCGGGGGTGCCGGTCTGGTAGAATTGCCGGCTTATTTCGCTCCTCCGATATGGAAAACCTGATCCAGACCCTGGCGATCTACGCTATTCCGGTCCTCCTCGCCATTACCCTGCACGAAGCCGCCCACGGCTATGTGGCGCGGCATTTCGGCGATCCGACCGCCTATCTGGCCGGGCGCATCAGCCTGAATCCGCTGCGCCACGTCGATCCGGTCGGGACGATCCTGGTGCCCGGGGCGATCCTGGTGGCGAGCAAGCTGATCGGCGGCAGCGCCATGCTCTTCGGCTGGGCCAGGCCGGTGCCGGTGGATTTTGCGCGGCTGCGCCATCCGAAGCAGGACATGCTTTGGGTGGCGGCGGCCGGACCGGGCGCCAACCTGCTGATGGCCGTCGGCTGGGCGGCGCTGCTCAAGGCAACCATCGCCATGGAGCCGGGCCTGCTCAGCGCCTTCCTCGCCGGCAATGCCCGTGCCGGCATCGAGATCAATGCCGTGCTGATGCTGCTCAACTTGCTGCCGATTCCGCCGCTCGACGGCGGCCGCATCGCCGTCAGCCTGCTGCCGCATCGTCTCGCCTGGCAGTTCTCCAAGCTGGAGCCCTATGGCCTGGCGATCCTGCTGGTGCTGCTGTTCACCGATATACTCGGCAGGATCCTCGGGCCGCTCCTGAGCGTATTCTTCCGCCTGCTCGATTCGATTTTCACTTTTTGACAAACACATAATGTACGCAGAACGAGTCCTCTCCGGCATGCGCCCCACCGGGCGTCTCCACCTTGGCCATTACCACGGCGTCCTGAAAAACTGGGTCAAGCTGCAGAACGAGTATCCCTGCCTGTTCTTCGTCGCCGACTGGCACGCGCTGACCACCACCTACGACGAACCGGGCACCATCGAGGAGAACACCTGGGAGATGGTCATCGACTGGCTGGCGGCCGGGGTAGACCCTTCGCAGGCCACGCTGTTCATCCAGTCGCGCGTCCCTGAGCACGCCGAGCTGCACCTGCTGCTGTCGATGATGACGCCGCTCGGCTGGCTCGAGCGCGTGCCGACCTACAAGGACCAGCAGGAAAAGATGGAGCACAAGGACCTGTCGACCTACGGCTTCCTCGGCTACCCGCTGCTGCAGTCGGCCGACATTCTCATCTACCGTGCCAACCGCGTGCCGGTCGGCGAGGACCAGGTGCCGCACATCGAGTTTTCGCGCGAGATCGCGCGCCGCTTCAACCACCTTTACGGCCGCGAGCCGGACTTCGAGGAGAAGGCGCGCACGGCGGTGAAGAAGCTCGGCGCCAAGCGCGCGAAACTGTACGAGGAACTGCGCACGCGCTTCCGGCAGGAGGGCGACCATCAGGCGCTGGAGCGTGCCCACGCCCTGCTCGATGAAGCGCAGAACCTGTCGATGGGCGACCGCGAGCGGTTGTTCGGCTATCTTGAAGGCAGCAGCAAGATGATCCTGGTCGAGCCCGATGCGCTGCTCACCGAGGCGGCGAAGATGCCCGGCCTGGATGGGCAGAAGATGTCGAAGTCTTACAACAACACGATTGCGCTGCGCGAGAGCGCCGATTCGGTGACGAAGAAGATTCGCACCATGCAGACGGATCCGGCGCGCGTGCGCCGCACCGATGCCGGCGATCCGGAAAAATGCCCGGTCTGGCAGTTCCATCTGGTGTATTCGGACGAGAGTACCAGGCAGTGGGTGCAGCAGGGCTGCCGCAGCGCCGGCATCGGCTGCATCGAGTGCAAGCATCCGGTGATCGACGCCGTGCTCAAGGAGCAGGAGCCGATGCATGAGCGGGCGCAGGCCTACATCGACGATCCGACCCTGGTGCGCAATATCATTGCCGACGGCTGCGAACGGGCGAGGAAGCTTGCCGGCGAGACCATGCGCGACGTGCGCGAGGCCATCGGCCTGAACTACACATGAGTTCCGGCATGGCGCACGGCAAGGACATCGAAGCGAAGCTGCTGGCCTCGATCCACGAGGTCTTCGCCGAGAAAATCCCCTTCAACAAGGTGCTCGGCCTGGACGTTGTTTCGCTGGCGAACGAAAACCCGGTGCTGCGCTTCGCCATGCGGCCTGAGCTGGTCGGCAACTACATGCGCGGCAACCTGCACGGCGGCGTCATTTCGTCGGTGATCGATGTCTGCGGCGGGCTGACGGCCTTTCTCGGCCTGCAGAAAAAGCTGCGCGACGAGCCGGTCGAGGAACGATTGCAGCGCTTCGGCCGCATCGGCACCATCGACATGCGCGTCGACTACCTGCGGCCGGGCCTCGGCGAGTGGTTCGAGTCGAAAGGCTACCTGCTGCGCACCGGCAACAAGGTGGCGGTGACGCGCATGGAACTGCACAACGACACCGGCGAGCTGATTGCCATCGGCACCGGCGCCTACACGGTTGCGTAAATAGGACATGGACCCCGTGAACGTTGAGACCGCCGCAACGCCTGCCCCGGAGCCGGTACACGTTGCCAAGCTCTACGGCGAGCCGATGCCGGAGATGCCGAAGGATCTCTACATTCCGCCCGATGCGCTGGAGGTCTACCTCGAATCCTTCGAGGGCCCGCTCGACCTGCTGCTCTACCTGATTCGCAAGGCGAACATCAACATCCTCGACATCCCGATGGCGCCGCTGACGGCACAGTACCTGGTGTACGTCGAGGCGATGCGCGCGCGCAACCTGGAGCTGGCGGCCGAGTACCTGCTGATGGCTGCCATGCTGCTGGAGATCAAGTCGCGCATGCTGCTGCCGCGGCCGAAGAAGGTCGAGGAGGAGGAGGTGCTCGATCCCCGCGCCGAACTGGTGCGG
>JADFDL010000176.1 GCA_018262875.1 Rhodocyclaceae bacterium
AAGACGCCGAACAGCTTGTCGTAATAGGCCATGTCGAAGCCGGCGCCGTTGTCCCGCACGCAATAGACCTGTTCGCCTTCCGCATCCGAAGCGCTCACGACGATCAGCGGGTCTTCGCGCTTTCGGCTGAACTTGACCGCATTCGACAGGAGGTTCATCCATACCTGCCGGATCAGCGCGGCATCGCCCAAGGCGGCGGGCAGCGTGCCGATCTCGATGCGCGGCCGCGGGCCCGCCCCGGCCGCGTCGACCTCTTCGAGCACGCCGCGCACGAGCGCCTCCATGTCGATCCTAGTCGTCGCGATGGGGCTGCGGCCGAGCCGGGAGAACAGCAGCAGATCGTCGATCAACTCGCCCATCCTCTGCGTGCGGTCGCGCACCACGCCGAGCAGGCGCCGGCCCTCGTCGTCCAGCCTTTCAGAGTAGTCCTCCTTCAGCATATGCGCAAAGCCGTCGATGGCGCGCAGCGGCGTGCGCAGGTCGTGCGAGACGGAGTAGCTGAAGCTCTCGATCTCCTTGTTCGCCGCCTCGAGCTGGGCGGTGCGCTCCGCGACGCGGCGCTCCAGCTCGGTGTTGAGCTGATCGAGCTGCTCCGCGGTGGCGTCGAGCGCGCGCATCAGGGCGCCCAGCTCGCCGCGCGCATAGGGCGCGCCGATGCGCGCACGCAGGTCGCCGGATCCGATCCGCGCCGTGGCGTCGATCATGCGCTTGATCGGGCGCCGGATGCCGGCTTCCGCGAGCGCCCAGGCGATGCCGAAGGCCAGCAATGAAACGACGAAGACAACCGCGAGGGTCTGGTTCAGACTGCGGTCGGCGGCCGCGGTCAGCTCGCTCCGGGACACGCCGACCAGGACGGAGAGGTCGGCGCCGGAAATTCCGCGCGGTTCGGGCTCGACAACGGCCCATACCCGGGTTGCGCCGTCGAGTTCGATTTCTCCGTGCATGCCGCTGCCGTCGCGCCGTTGCGCCAGCCGATGAAGCGGAGAGCCGGCCAGGGATGTGCCGGGGTGCATCTCTCCCTCTGGATGCAAGGTGAGCAGCGTCCCATTCCTGTCCATCAGCATGAGCACGGCCGACTCGTAGGGCAGCCCCCTGGCGCGGCCGCGCATGAACTTGTCGAGGTCCAGCGAGGCGAGCAGCACGAACCTGAGCGCGCCGCTGTCATCCCGCGCGGGGTAGGCGATCTGCAGGACCGCCTTTCCGGTGAGCCGGCCGAACGCCGGTTCGAGGGCGAGCGAAGTGCGCGGGTCGAGCGCCTGCCGGAAGTAGTGACGGTCGGTCAGCAGCAGCGTTCTGCCGGTGCGCAGGGAGTCGCAAAACAGATGACCGTCCGGCCGGATGGTGAGAATGCCGGTGTACTGCGGGTATTCCTTGAGCACCCCGGCGAGGAAAGCGGAACACGCCGTCCGGTCTGCGGTATCGAGGTCGCGGGCGCGGGACAGTCCGTACTCGAGCTGCGCGGTGCTGCGCACGGCGTCCTGGAGCTCTTCCGCGATGCGCCGGCTGGCCAGGAGCAGTTTCTCCCGCGCCTGCGCGACGTCGGACTCGCGGTCTCCGGCGACGATCCAGGCGGTGATCGCCGCCGGCACCAGCGTGGCGCACAGGACGAGCATCAGGATGCGCGTTCGCAGGCTCATGGGATGCGGCCCTGCACCCGAGAATCATGGTAAGCGGGCGCCGTGCGTTCACCGTTCGTGATATTGCGGCAGCGGCAGCGACAGGGAATTGGCGTCCGATGCCGTTTGGCGGGCCTTTGCGATGGACTGAGCGTAACCACCCTACCCTCCCTGTCCGGCGCGCGGCAGGCGCCCTGGCGGACGTATTGGTTTTTCATAATAGACAATGCCCCCATCGCCGTCCAGCGGCGGATGCCCATGGTGGCCGGCAGCACCCATTCATGAATTCGCGCAAACCCGTGCCCCGCTGAAACTGCACTTTGTTCTTCGGCATCGCGTATCTCCCTGGAGAATCAAGCGCCAAACCGCATTGGCAATCCGGTTTCCCATTGGCATGAGAGACAAAATTGGTTATGGTGATGCCTCGGCACTGAGGCTAAACCTCCGCTAAACGTCGATGGTAGACCCACCGGGCTCATGACATGACTGACCCAGCCTCGTCAGAAAACGCGAGCATGGCTGTCCGAGCAGCGCAACAGCCGAATGCAGACGGCCTCGACCCGACCATGAAGCCACGCGGGACATGGCATATCGCGATTGTTGCGGCGGTCTATCTCACGGCAGCGTTTGCGGAAGGCTGACTTTTCACAAGCGCATGGCCCACAGGTGCGCGGCGACGAGGGCGCGCCAGGGCGAAAACGCCGCCAGCCAGCGCTGCGCGTCGGCCGCGCCGATGCTGTCGGGGGAATCGAGCAGCGCCTGCAGGCCGCGGCGCACGGCGACGTCGCCGTGCAGCGAGCCGTCGAGCCAGCCGAAGCCGCGCAGCAGCGCGTAGTCGATGGTCCACGGGCCGATGCCGCGAATTTGCGAGAGCTGCGCACGGATGTCCTCGACGGGCGGCGCGTCGGCCCAGGCATCGAGGGGCAGGCGGCCGCGCGCGACGAGCCCGCTCAGCGCGCGCAGCGTCTGCGCCTTGGCGCGCGAGAAGCCGGCTGCGCGCAATGCCGCCTCGTCCAGGCGGGCAATGCGGCGCGCGTCCGGGAAACACCACAGTCCGCCGGAGTGGCGCAGGCCCGCCGCCTGGATGAGCCGGCGCCGCACGGAGACGGCGGCGGCGACGCTGATCTGCTGCCCGGTGATGGCCCAGGCCAGCGCCTCGAACGGCGTGGCGGCGAGCGGCACCCTCAAGCCGGGATGGCCGGCGATGAGGCGGCCAATCTGCGGATGGCGACGATGGCGGCGCTCGAAATCGCCGATGCGCTGCGTCAGGCCGAGCATGCGCCGCGCCATACGTTCGAATGCCTCTGCCGCACTTTCGGCGGGCGCGCCGTCGATGACGAGCGCCGCCTCGGCGTATCGGGCGCGAAAGCGGACGGTGAGGCAGGCAGGCGATCCGGCCCAGGCGATGCCTTTTTGCAGCGTCCCGCCGTCGACGCGCTCGGCCACCTGCTGGGCGTCGCGCCGATGAAAGGCGAGTATGTCGTCGCGCCGGAATGTGCGCGGTAGCGGCAGGGTGCAGAGCAGTACCGGCGTTTCCCGGCGCAGGCTCACTCGCCAGCCTCGCGTTCGGGCAGCGCGCGCTTGCGCGCGCAGTTTGGCGGCGATATGGGCACTGTCGGACACATGCAGGAGGGCGGCGAGCTTGCGCCGGCGATGCGGCGGTCGAAGAACGCGCGGAGGAGGGAGTGCATCGGCTTCACCTGCTCCCTGCCCGGAGCGCTTCAGTGAAGCGGTGGTTCCGAACAGCCCGTCTCGGCCTCAGGCCACTTTCTTCCCGGCGGCCGCTTCCCGCTTCATGCCAGGCTTCGGTCCGCGCGCCGGCGTCGGCAGGTTGCCGGACAGGCGGCAGCTGATGCCCTCGATCTTCTTGCCGTCGACATAGCGCGTCACCTTGCAGCAGATCACTTCACCTGCGGATGAAAGCTGCGACACTTGGTTCTTCACTTGCGCCACGGGCAAATGGAGCGCCTTGGCGATATCGGCGTCCAGTCCTTCGCCGTTGGTTTTCAGAAAATTCAGAATTAATGCGTTCATCCGGGTATCCCTGCCTTGTTTTCATTGTGAAAAACCTGTCCAGTGTGCGCCACGGACTCGCCTGGCGCAAGCCCAATCTCCCTGGACGGGCATAGGACTGCCAAAGCCCGTCAGTGTTCCCTGCCGTCGATGCGCGGCTGCAGCAGGAAGGGAATGACGCGCCAGGCCAGGATGGCGAAGCCGGCGAACCAGCAGACCGCCGCCAGGTCGACCCACAGCAGGTAGGCGGCGGGGGCGAGTTGCGGCGCAATCACCCGCAGGAACAGGGCCAGGATCATGATCCACAGCACCGCCTTGTCGGCGGCGTCGAAAGTCACCTTGCGCCCGGTATGGCCTTTCGAGATGCGGATGATCATGGCGGGGATGATCAGACCCATCACGCCGAAGCTGAACAGGTGGGTGGTGACGCTGCCGACCCAGACCGTGCTGGCGGCCTGCTCGAAAGCCACCACCCCCAGCTGGGCGATGATGGCGAGGTAGCCGAAATACATGATGCCGATGTCGAGGCGCGTGAACGCCAGCCGTGGCTGCCAGAAGGCGAAGCGGGCGAGGAGCAGCAGGGCCAGCACGGCCGCGAGGCCCGCCGTCGCCAGGGGCGGCAGGAAGCCGGCGAAGGCCAGCATCAGCGCCAGCGCCTTGATCGAGCCGTCGAGCAGCGGGTGGCGCAGGATGGCCGCCTGGAAGACGCCCTTC
>JADFDL010000177.1 GCA_018262875.1 Rhodocyclaceae bacterium
GACGACACTCGTGACTGCGCTGCAGGCCGGCGCCGCCCTGCCGGCGCACGGCGTGGACGCGGTCTGCGCCTGGTGCGAGATGCGCGGCTTGTGCCGTCGCGACTACCATGCGGACCAAGTGGACCAAACGGACGCAATGCAGCCATGAGTGACGCGCACCTCATTCAGCAGGCACTTGATCCACAGCGTTCGGTGGTCGTGGAGGCTTGCGCCGGCAGCGGCAAGACATGGCTGCTGGTGTCGCGCATCCTGCGCCTGCTGCTCGACGGTGCGGCGCCGGGCGAGATCCTCGCCATCACCTACACGCGCAAGGCGGCGCGCGAAATCGAGGAGCGCCTGTCCGACTGGCTGCGCCTGCTTGCCGTCGGCAGCGAGGATGAAGTGCGCGACTTCCTGCGCCAGCGCGCGGTGCCGACGGAAGGCATCGACGTTGCGCTGGCGCGTGCGCGGGGCCTGTACGAGCGGGTGTTGTCCGCCCAGCCGCCGCTTACCGTCAGCACTTTCCACGGCTGGTTCGCCCGCCTGGTGCAGGGCGCGCCGCTGTCCAGCGACCTGGCGGGTTTCGTCCTGCACGAATCCGGCGCCCGCCTGAAGGACGAGGTGTGGCAGCTCTTTGCGGCGGCTTGCGGCCGGCGCAACGATGCGGCCACGGCCTCGCTGCTGTGGCTGCTGCAGCATGCCGGCCTGGAAGCGACGCGAAAGCTGCTCTTCGGCCTGTCCGAGCGCCGCGCCGAATGGCACGCCTATGCCGGCGAGGGCGAAGCCGCGCCGGCGCGGGCGTTGGCCGGCCTGCGCGAGAGCCTCATCGTCGGCGAGACGCCCGCCGCCGTCGACAGCCTGCTCGCCGACGAGATGTTCATGCGCAATCTGCGCGAATACGCCGGCATCCTGGCGCGCAGCGAGCTCGATGGCGACTTGCAGGCAGCGGCCCGACTGGAAGCGGCGTTTGTCGCAACGGACAACGGTGCACGGTTCGATCCGATCGTCGCGACGCTGTTGACCGAAAAGGGCGCGCTGCGCAAGCGCAAAGAGAGCAAGGAGGCGAACAAGCGCTTTGGCCCCGCAGCCGCCCGCCTGATCGAGCTGCATGCGCAACTGGGCGAGCGGGTGCTGGCGGCGCACGACGCCCGGCGCGAGGAACAGGCCTACGAACTGAACGTGCACGCCTTCACCGCCGGCGCGGCCTGGATGGACGCGCTCGAACAATACAAACGCGAACGCCGTCTGGTGGATTTCGCCGACCTCGAATGGCATGTCGCGCGCATGCTGGCCGACGAGGCCCGCGCGGCCTTCCTGCAGGCACGGCTGGATGCGCGTTACAAGCACGTCCTGCTCGACGAATTCCAGGACACCAACCCGCTGCAGTGGCAGATCCTGCTGGCCTGGCTGGCGGCCTACGGAGCGCCGGATGCGGCCCGGCCGCGCGTCTTCGTGGTGGGCGATCCGAAACAGTCGATCTACCGTTTCCGCCGCGCCGAGCCGCGCGTTTTCGATTGCGCCGCTGCTTTCCTGCAGGCGGAACACGGCGCGCGAATGCTGGCAAACGACACGACCCGGCGTAATGCGCCGCGTCTCATGGAAGTAGTGAACCGCGTTTTTGCGGAGCAGCCGCAGTTCCCCCATTTCCGGCCGCATCGCAGCCTGAATGTGGCACTGCCGGGCCGCGTCGAGCTGCTGCCGTTGTGCGCACAGGAACAGACCGCGCCGGTGCCGTCCTCGCTGCGCGATCCGCTGGCCGATCCGCAGGCGGTGGCGGAGGATGGACGCCGCCGCGAGGAAGCAACGCTGCTGGCGGCGCGCATCGGCGACATCGTCGGCCGCTGGGCGGTGATCGATAGGGACAGCGGGCGTGAGCGCCCGGCACGCTACGGCGACATCATGGTGTTGACGCGCCGGCGCGGCATCCTGCCCGAGTTCGAGCGGGCGCTGCGCGCTGCGGGCATTCCCTACCTCAGCGTCGGCCGCGGCGGCCTGCTGCGCACGCTGGAGGCGGACGACCTCACTGCGCTGCTGCGCTGCCTGGTGGCCACGGCGGACGATCTGGCCCTGGCGCATGCCTTGCGCACGCCGCTGCTGGGTGCGCGCGACGAGGACCTGATTCATCTGGCGGGGCGCAGCGAACCGAACTGGTGGCAGCGGCTGCAGGCGGAGGCGAGCGCGGGCACGGCCTCTCCCATCCTGGCCCGCGCAGCGCAACTGCTGGCCGCTTGGCGCGAGATGGCAGCCCGTCTGCCCGTGCACGACCTGCTCGACCGCATCTATCACGAAGGCGATCTCGTGGCGCGCTATCGTGCCGCCGCGCCGGCCGCCCTCTGGCCGGGGGTGGCCGCCAATCTGGAGGCCTTCATCGCGCTGGCGCTGCGGCTCGATGCCGGGCGTTATCCGAGCCTGCTGCGTTTCCTCGATGAACTCGCGCGCCTGGGCGAGGCGGGAGACGAGGACGCTCCCGACGAGGGCACGATACAGGCAGCGGAGGCCGGCGACCGCGTGCGCATCCTGACCATCCACGGCGCCAAAGGGCTGGAAGCGCCGATCGTCTGGCTGGTCGACGCCAACAATACGCGCCAGCCTGCCGATGCCTGGTCGGTGCTGCTCGACTGGCCGCCGGAATCGGCGCGGCCGGCGCACCTGTCGGTGCTCGGGCGCAAGGAGGAATGCGGCACGCGCCGGGCGACGCTGATCGAGGCCGAGGCGGCGTTTGCGGCGCGTGAAGAACTCAACCTGCTGTACGTTGCGATGACGCGCGCGCGACAGTTCTTCTTCGCCAGCGGCATCGTCGCCGAGCGCAGCAAGGGTAAAACCAGTTTCTGGGAGCGCATCGAGGCAACGCTTGACGCGCTTGGCAGCGGCGCCGGCGTCCACGGCGAGGTGCCGGCGCTGGTGGAAGCGCCGCCGCAGGAGGTGGTGCAGTCGGTAACGACGGCGCAGCCGCAGCCTTTGGCCTTTTCTCCGGAGGGGCGGCGACGCGAGGCCGCCGGCGCCGGCATGGCGTATGGCACCCGGCTGCATGCGGCCCTTGACTGGCTCAGTTCCGGAGGCGATGCCGGCCGCTCTCCGCAGGGCATCCCGGCGCCGGACTGGCCGGCTTTCCGCAATGCCGCCCGAACCATTCTCGATGCGCCGCAGTTGCAGGCGTTTTTCGATCCAGCCCGGTACCTGCGGGCGCTCAACGAGGCCGAGTTTGCGCTGCCCGACGGCAGCGTGGGCCGGATCGACCGGCTGGTCGAACTGACGGACGGCTTCTGGGTGCTGGACTACAAAAGCGGCCGGCGGGACGCGGCATTGGTGGAAACCTACCGCACCCAGATGGAAAGCTACCGGGCCGCGGTCATGGCGTTGTACCCGGGGAAAGCGGCACGCTGCGGACTGGTTTTCAGTGATGGAGACATGCTGGAAATTTAATTTGAATGCCCTTTCCCCGGGGGGCGCAATCGACTAAGATGAAGGCGTAGGGAGCCATAAAAAAAGAAGGGGGACGGCATGCAAGTCAGTGAAATTCTTGCGGTCAAGGGTCAGGTTCTGTTCACCATCGCGCCAAGCAAGACGCTGGCCGATGCGTTGGGGATCATGACGGAGCAGGATGTGGGTTCTCTCGTCGTCTTCGACGCCGGCCGCATGGCCGGGATGCTGACCTTCCGTGAAGTATTCCAGGCGGTGCGCAACAGCGGCGCCAAGTGGGAGACGGTTCCCGTTTCGCAGATCATGGTCAACGAACCCGTGAGCGTCGGCCCGGAAATGGAAGTCGACGAGTTGCGCGGCTTCATGGTGGAACATCACATGCGCTATTTGCCCGTGATGGACAGCGGTACGTTGATGGGCGTGATCTCCTTTCACGACGTCGCCCGCGCGGTGCTCGAGGAGCAGGGCTTTGAGAACCGCATGCTCAAGGCCTATATCCGCGACTGGCCTGCCGAGGTCGGCGGTACCTGACAACATCCGAGTTCGATGCCGGCGTGCCAATGGTGCGGCGGCGCTTTGCGTCATCGATTTTCAAGAAACCAGCAACAAGATTCGGGAGGGGATTATGGAAAAAGCCTGGCTCAAGAGCTATCCCGCCGGCGTGCCGGCGGAGATCGACGTCAACGAATTCAAGTCGATCGGCCAGTTGTTCGATCGCAGCGTCAGCAAGTTCCGCGATCGCGTCGCCTACATCAACATGGGCAAATCCCTCACCTACGGTGAGCTGGACGGCCATACGCGCGATTTCGCCGCCTACCTGCAGTCGCTCGGCCTGCCCAAGGGCGCCCGCGTTGCCGTGATGATGCCCAACCTGCTGCAGGATCCGATTTGCATCTATGGCATCCTGCGCGGCGGCTACACGGTGGTGAACTGCA
>JADFDL010000178.1 GCA_018262875.1 Rhodocyclaceae bacterium
GCCTGCGGCGAGGCGGTGTACTGGTAGCGCTCGCGCAAGAAGCTCTGGCACAAGAGCGAGGAATCCGGTATCGCGCAGAAGGTCAGCGAAATTCGCACCGATTGCGACAACGACGTGCTGCTGCTGAAGATCGAGCAGTCCGGCGGCATCGCCTGCCACACCGGACGGCGAAGCTGTTTTTTCCAGAAACTGGAGGGCGGCCGCTGGGTCGCCGTCGATCCTGTCATCAAGGACCCCAAGGAAATCTACAAATGATCGATTGCCAAGTCCTGTACCGTCTCGCCGAGACGCTGAATGAACGCCGTGGCGCAGCGCCTGACTCTTCCTACGTGGCCAGCCTGTATGCCAAGGGCACCGACGCCATCTGCAAGAAGATCGCCGAGGAGGCGGCCGAGACCATCATGGCCGCCAAGGACGAGAATCTCCTGCACATCGTGCGCGAGACAGCCGACCTGTGGTTCCACAGCCTGGTGCTGTTGACGCATTTCGGCCTCGGCCCGGATGACGTGCTGGCCGAGCTGCACCGCCGCGAGGGGATTTCGGGAATAGACGAGAAGAAATCCAGAGGAAATTCCTAGAATGAGCGACTGCCTCTTCTGCAGGATCGTGCGCGGAGAAATACCCTCGAAGAAGGTCTACGAGGACGAGCACGTCTTCGCCTTCCACGACATCAATCCGATCGCGCCGGTGCACTTCCTGATCATCCCGAAGGCGCATGTCCCCTCGCTCTACGAATGCGAATCCGGCCACGAGCCGGCGCTGGGCCGCATGCTGGCCCTGGCCGGCCGGCTGGCGCGCGAGCAGGGCGCCACGGACGGCTTCCGCACCATCATCAACACGGGGCGGGTGGGTCGGCAGGAGGTGTATCATGTGCATCTACACATCGTCGGCGGTCCGGACGTCCTGCCGGGCATGCTCAAAAGATAGCAAGAGGAGATAACAATGGGTTCATTCAGCATCTGGCACTGGCTGATCGTTCTGCTGATCATCGTGCTCATCTTCGGCACCAAGAAGCTGCGCAACGTCGGCCAGGACCTGGGCGGCGCCGTCAAGGGCTTCAAAGACGGCATGAAGGAAGGCACGGCCGAGAAATCCGCCGAGGCGCCGCCGCAGCAGGTGACCGGCCAGACCATCGAAGGCGAAGTCAAGGAAAAAACCAAATCGTGACCGCTCTGTAGGAGCCAGCTTGCTGGCGATTACATCGGCATTCATCGCGGGCAAGCCCGCTCCTACGACCCACCCATGTTCGACATCGGTTTTTCCGAGTTGCTGATCATTGCCCTGGTGGCGCTCGTCGTCATCGGGCCGGAGCGGCTGCCGCGCGTGGCGCGCACCGCCGGCCACCTGCTCGGTCGCCTGCAGCGCTACGTCGGCGACGTCAAGTCGGACATCAACCGCGAAATGCAGCTCGACGAGCTGAAGAAGATGCAGCAGCAGGTCGAGGACTCGGCCCGCTCGCTGGAATCCAGCGTGACGCAGGAATTCACCAGTATGGAAAGCACGCTGAACCAGTCGCTGCAAGCCGAATCGGCCGGGCTCGTCCCGGCTCCTGAGGAGGAGGCATCAACGCTCCTCGTCGAGCCGCCGCCGGAAGAAATGCGGGCGGAAGCGCCGGCTGCCGTGCCGCAGATGGAACTCGGCTTCGAAGCCGAGCAGGCCGCAGCGAAGAAGAGTGCCTGAACCGCAGATGCCTGACGCGCAGGACACCTTCATTTCCCACCTGATCGAGCTGCGCACGCGGCTGATCCGCGCCTTCGCCGCCATCCTCATTGTCTTCGTCTGCCTGTTTCCCTGGGCCAAGGAACTGTATGCGCTGATGGCGCAGCCGCTGCTCTCGGCGCTGCCGAAGGGCGGCCAGATGATCGCCACCGACGTCGTCGGCGTCTTCATCGTGCCGATGAAGGTGACCATGCTGGTGGCCTTCCTCATCACCCTGCCCTACGTGCTTTTCCAGATATGGGCCTTCGTCGCCCCCGGCCTGTACACCCACGAGAAGAAGCTGGTGCTGCCGCTGATCGCCGCCAGCGTCGGGCTGTTCTTCGCCGGCATGGCCTTCGCCTATCTCCTGGTGTTTCCCACGGTGTTCCAGTTCATGTCGGCGGTGGCGCCCGAGGGCGTCGCCTGGATGACCGACATCGACAAGTACCTCTCCTTCGTGCTGACCACCTTCATCGCCTTCGGCGTCACCTTCGAGGTGCCGGTGGTGGTGATCGTGCTGGTGAAAGTCGGCGTGGTCAGCATCGCCAAGCTGAAGGAGGCGCGGCCCTACGTCATCGTCGGCGCCTTCGTCATCGGCGCCATCTTCACGCCGCCGGACGTCATTTCCCAGATCATGCTCGCCGTGCCGCTGTGGCTGCTCTACGAACTCGGCATCGTCCTGGCGCGCTTCGTCGAGAAGCCGGTGGGCAAGACCGACTACGTGCCGCCCGGCGAGGCTGAGATGGAGCAGGAGCTGGACAAGTCAGAGGCTGATTCGAAGAAGAGCGGCTGAGGACGGGACGGTTACGGGGATTCCCCGGCGGGTTATTCCCGATTGTTCCGCTGCATCGGCGGCCGCTTGCCGATGTTCACGGAAACTTCCAGTTCCTTCGCTTCGCGCCGCAGCCTGAACGGGGTGGTCGTGCCGGGCGACAGGCCGGCGATGAGTTCGAGCATGCTCTGCGGGTTCTTCACGGGCTTGCCCGCCACGGCCACCAGCACGTCGCCGGGACGGATGCCGGCGCGGTCGGCCGGGCTGCCGCGCATGACGCCGGCGATGATCGCCCCCTCCGTCGCCGGCAGTTTGAAGGACTCCGCCAGTTCCTGCGTGATCTCCTGCGCCTCGACGCCGATCCAGCCGCGTGTTACCGAGCCGGACTGGATGATCTGTTCCATCACCGTCCTGGCGATGGAGACGGGAATGGCGAAGCCGATGCCGAGCGAGCCGCCGCTTTGCGAATAGATCGCCGTGTTGATGCCGACCAGGTTTCCCGAGCTGTCCGTCAGCGCGCCGCCGGAATTGCCGGGGTTGATGGCGGCGTCGGTCTGGATGAAGTTCTCGAAGGCGTTGATGCCCAGCTGGGTGCGGCCGAGGGCGCTGACGATGCCGTGGGTCACCGTCTGGCCGACGCCGAAGGGGTTGCCGATGGCCAGCACGACGTCGCCCACGCGCAGGGATTCGGTCGCAGCGAACGTCACCGCGGGGAGCTTGCCGTCGCTCTTGACCTGCAGGACGGCGAGGTCGGTTTCCGGATCGGTGCCGACGACGCGGCCGCGGAAGCGGCGGCCGTCGTTGGTTGCGACCTCGATTTCGTCCATGTTCTCGACGACATGGTTATTGGTGAGGACGTAGCCGTCGGCGCTGACGATGACGCCGGAGCCGAGGCCCGACTGGCGTTGCGGCCCGCCGAAGCGGTCGCCGAAGAAGTAGCGGAAGACCGGGTCGTCGGCGAAGGGATGGCGCGGCGTCTTCACCTCCTTGCTGGTATAGATGTGCACCACCGAAGGCAGCGTTTTCTTTGCCGCGTCGGCATAGGACACCACCTTGCGCGTATCGGGCGTTGCCGGAGCAGTGGGCGCGACCGCTTCCTGAAAGGCCACCACGGCCGGCATCGGCTGGCCGCCGAGCCAGTCCGGCTTGAGCGTCGTCACGACGAACAGCACAGCGACGCTGACGGTGACGGCCTGGGCGAAAATGAGCCACAATCGATGCATATCTTGGTTGAGAGGCAGAAGAATGGATAGGAATGAGTTGGCAGCGTATCTCGACGGACTGCTCAACGCCGGGCGTTTTCGCGATTATTGCCCAAACGGCCTGCAAGTGGAAGGCCGGGCCGAGGTGCGCCGCATCGTCTGCGGCGTGACGGCCAGCCAGGCCCTGCTGGAGGCGGCGCTGGCCGCCGATGCGGATGCGCTGCTGGTGCATCACGGTTATTTCTGGCGCGGCGAGGACGGCCGCATCGCCGGTATCCGCCGCGCCCGCCTGAAAACCCTGTTGGAGAACGACCTCAGCCTGTTCGCCTACCACTTGCCGCTGGATGCCCATGCCGAACTGGGCAACAACGCGCAACTCGCCGTGCGGATGGGCTGGACGGTCGAAGGGCGCTTCGCCGAGCAGGACGTCGGCTTTCTCGGCAGCACAGGAGGCACGGCGCAGGAACTCGCCGAGAAACTGGCGTTCAAGCTGGGCCGCCTGCCGCTGCTGGTGGGCGATGCGGCGAGGCCGGTCAAGCGCATCGCCTGGTGCAGCGGCGGCGCGCAAGACTATTTCGAGCAGGCCATCGCCGCCGGCGCGGATGCCTATGTCAGCGGCGAGATTTCCGAACAAACCGTGCACCTCGC
>JADFDL010000017.1 GCA_018262875.1 Rhodocyclaceae bacterium
CAGGCAAACGATGCCGATCACGCCGAAGACGATGTCCCAGCGCTTGTGGTTGGCGATCAGTGCACGTATCTCGGCAGCGCTCTGGAGTGCCATCAGCAGTGCCCGCCCGGCCGCCCGAAGGGCACTGAGCACCCCCTCGGGGGGCAGCAAACGAAGTGAGCGTAGGGGCCCATCAATATTGCTCCCGATAGCGCTTGCGCAGCCAGTAGCCGAGGATGTTGAACACCAGGGTCATCAGCATCAGGGTCAGTCCGGCGGCGAAGATGGTCTGGTAGCCGACGCTGCCGTGCGGAAGGTCGCCCAGCGCCACCTGCACGATGTAGGCGGTGATGGTGGCGGCCGGCTCGGTCGGGTTCCAGGTCAGGTTGGGCTGCATGCCGGCGGCGACGGCGAGGATCATGGTCTCCCCCACTGCCCGCGAGATGCCGAGGATGTAGGCCGCCATGATGCCGGAGAAGGCCGCCGGCACGACGACCTTGAGGGCCGTCTGCAGGCGCGTGGCGCCCATGGCGTAGGAGCCCTCGCGCAGGTTCATCGGCACGGCGCGCATGGCGTCCTCGGCGATGGAACTGACGGTCGGAATGATCATGATGCCCATGACGAGGCCGGCCGAGAGCAGGTTGAAGCCGGGCAGTTCGGGCATGAATTTCTGCAGCAGCGGCGTGACGAAGAGCAGGGCGAAATAGCCGTAGACGATGGTCGGCACGCCGGAGAGCAGTTCCAGCATCGGCTTGACGATTTCGCGCAGGCGCGGCCCGGCGAACTCCGACAGAAACACCGCGATCACGGTGCCGAGCGGGATGGCGACCAGCAGCGCCACGCCCGAACTGACCAGGGTGCCCGACAGCAGCACCATGATGCCGAAGTGGGCGTCGTCGAACAGCGGCGTCCATTGCGTGTCGGTGAGGAAATCCCACAGCGGCACGTGGCGGAAGAACACCGCCGACTCGGAGACCAGGATGTAGACGATGCCCAGCGTCGTGAATACCGAGACCATCGCCGCCAGGAAAAGCACCGATTCGATGATCTTTTCCTTGATGTGGCGCGAAGCGCGATGGGACAGACGGCTTTCGGCGGGAGACATGGCCTGGTCGAGGGTTGAAACTGCGGTGCCGCTCATGATATCGAAGTCGGGTGGGCTTGCAAGGACAAGAGCTTTCCCCTCTCCCCGCCGGGGAGAGGGCAGGGTGAGGGGCATTCCGCCTTATTTCAGAGCTTGCCTTCGCGCTTCATCAGCTCGTCGATGGTGATGCCGACTTCGGCGGTGCCGCCGAAGACCGTGCCCAGCTTGCCCTTCTTCAGGTGGTCCATGTTGCCGGTGTAGGCCTTCTCGGGCAGCGGCACGTACTTCACCTCGCGCGAGAGCTTGGCGCCGTGCTTCATGTAGAACTCGACGAACTTCTTCACCTCGGCGCGCTCGTAGGCTTTCTCGCTGATGTAGATGAAGATCGGGCGCGACAGCGGCTCGTAGGAACCGTTGATGACATTGTCCATGGACGGCAGCACCGCCTTGCCCTTCGGATTCACCACCGGCACGGCCTTCAGCTTGGCGGTGTTCTCTGCGTAATAGGCATAGCCGAAGTAGCCGAGCGCGTTGGCGTCCTGCGTCACGCCCTGCACCAGCACGTTGTCGTCTTCCGAGGCGGTAAAGTCGCCGCGGCTCGACTTGGCCTTGCCGACGACGGCTTCGGTGAAGTAGTCGAAAGTGCCGGAATCGGAACCAGCGCCGAACAGCTTGAGCGGCGCATCCGGCCAGGCCGGGTTGACCTGGTTCCAGCGCGTGATCTTGCCCTGCGCGGCCGGCTCCCACATCTTCTTCAGTTCCTCCACCGTCATCTGCTTGATGAAGGCGTTCTTCGGATTGATCACCACCGTCAGCGCGTCAAAGGCCACCGGCAGCTCGAAGTACTTGATGCCGGCGGCGGCGCAGGCTTCCATCTCCTTCTTCAGGATGGGGCGCGAGGCATCGGAAATGTCGATCTCGCCGCGGCAGAACTTCTTGAAGCCGCCGCCCGTGCCGGAAATGCCGACGGTGACCTTGATGGCGTTCTTCTCGGCCTTCTGGAATTCCTCGGCGACGGCCTCGGTGATCGGATAAACCGTGGACGAGCCGTCGATCTTGACGACGTTGGATTGGGCCTGGACGACGCCGACGGCCAGTTGGCCCAGCGCCAGCGCGATGATCGTTTGCTTGAGGTGCTTCGTAATCATGTCTTCTCTCCTTGTATGAAGTTGCGGAGCGAAGTTTATTGCGTCAATGTGACGGGATTGTTACGAGGTGGGCGGCACTGCGATCCCCTCTCCCCGCGCCCCGCAGGAAGTACCCTTGGGGTGCACGCGGGGAGAGGGTTGGAAGTCCTGCGCCAGGAGATGCTCGACAACCTGATTGCGATCAACGAGGTCCTGGCGCTGGTGGCGGCGAACAAGATCAAGGAGGCTGGGGAGGTTGCCGAAACCAAACTCGGCCGAAGCGCGATGGGGAAGAACGCCAGGCTGCCGTTCGAGAACCGACCAGGGCCGCAGATGCCGGCCGCGATGCACGACCAGGGCCGCAGCGGCCATCTCGCCGCAAGCGAGTTCGCCGCGGCTGCAGCGAGCGGCAATCGCGAGCGTGCCTTGGCATTGCTGCCGAATCTGACGGGCAACTGCGTGGCCTGCCACGCGAGCTATCGCACGCGGTAGCTACCGCTCAAGTTCGATTCCGGGAAAAGTCAGTCGCTGGAAGACGGCGGGGAGAGCCTGCGCGGACTGAGGGTTCCCTGTTCTTGCCAAATTTTGCCAAACAA
Source organism: Rhodocyclaceae bacterium (assembly GCA_018262875.1). Taxonomy (GTDB): domain Bacteria; phylum Pseudomonadota; class Gammaproteobacteria; order Burkholderiales; family Rhodocyclaceae; genus Desulfobacillus. The sequence continues at coordinate 2,787 of JADFDL010000017.1, forward strand.
TCTAGGATTGAACCATGAGCACGATGAATATTTCCCTGCCCGACTCGCTCAAGTCCTTCGTTGACGAGCAGGTTACCCAGCGGGGTTATGGCACGAGCAGCGAGTATGTACGCGATCTGATCCGCAAGGACCATGATCGTGCCCACCTGCGCTCGCTGCTGCTGCAAGGCGTGGAATCCGCCCCGGGGAAACCTGCCAATAGCGCCTATTTCGACACCCTGCGCGACCGCGTCAAACGGCGCAAGCGTGGATGAAGAGCAAGCCCGTCATCCCGCGCGTCGCAGCGCAGCGGGATGTCGTTGATGCCATCGACCACTACCTGAAGGAAGCCTCGGCGCAGATTGCGGAAGGCTACATCGACGCACTCGAAGAAGCCTACGCACATATCGCCCGCCACCCGGCCACGGGTTCGCCCCGCTACGCGCACGAGCTGGATTTGCCGGGGCTGCGCTCATGGCCTTTGAAGCGCTACCCTTTCATTGTCTTCTACGTCGAACAGGCTGACCACATCGACGTCTGGCGTGTTCTGCACGACGAACGCGACATTCCTTCCTGGTTGGGAGAACAGGACAGCTAAGAGAATAGTCAGTCCCTGCGAGACGGCGGAAAGTCAGCCGACGAGAATGATGTGCACCCGATAAGGCCCGTGCGCGCCCATGGTCACGGTCTGCTCGATGTCGGCGGTGCGGGAGGGGCCGGAGACGAAGTTCACCGCCCGCGGCAGGCTGCCCCTCTCCGCGCGCAGCAACGCCCAGGCGTCTTCCATGAAGGGCACGATGCGCGCCGCCTCGACGATGGCAATGTGGGTTTCCGGCAGCAGGCTGGCGGCGGCCGGGGTGTCGGGGCCGGAGAGGAACATCAGCGTGCCGGTCTCGGCGACGGCGCAGAAGCAGCCGGTGACGCCGACGAGGTCGTCGCCGCGCGCCGGGCGGTCTTCCATGCCGAGGCCGGCGCCGATCCAGTCGAGCTTGCGCAGACTGGGCCAGCAGATGCCGCCGGTGGGCAGGTTGTTTACGACCAGGTAGCGCGCCACGGCGCCGGGCACCGATTGCAGGCTGGCGACCTTCTCGACGGTGCTGGCGAGTGCCTCGGCGCGAGCGCGGAAGCGCAGTTCCGGCTCCCAGTCGCGCAGTGGCTGCATGCCGAGGGGGTGGGCGGCGATGTGGGCATCGATGCTCGCCGTGTCCTGGGGACTGACTTTTCGTTTGAGGGCGTCACGCACGCGCCCGAGAATATTTTCACGAGTGCTCATGTGCGACGCTCCTTGTACAACTCGCGGAAGGTCCTGCCGGCCGGCGCGGGAAAGTCGCGGCCGTCGCTCCAGCCTGAGGCGAGCGGCAGGCGGTGGATCAGCTTCTCGCTGCCGCCGAGCCACTTCATGAAGCGCACGGCGATGCGCGTGCCGAGCGCGTAGAGCGCCGGCCGCTGCGCCGCCCAGCCCCACAGGGCGAGGCCCGCGCGCTCCGTCCAGGGCTTGAGGCCGCGCACCATCTGCTCCTCGCGCAGCTTGCGCATCAGGTCGGGCAGCGGGATCTTCACCGGGCAGACGACGCCGCACTGGTTGCACATCGTCGCCGCGTTGGGCAGGGCGACGGCGTTCTCCAGGCCGACGTAGGACGGCGTCAGGATGTTGCCCATCGGGCCGGGATAGACCCAGCCGTAGGCATGGCCGCCGACGGCCTGGTACACCGGGCAGTGGTTCATGCAGGCGCCGCAGCGGATGCAGCGCAGCATCTCGCGCATCTCGCCGGCAAGCAGCTTCGAGCGGCCATTGTCCACCAGCACGATGTGGAACTGCTGCGGGCCGTCCGTCTCTTCGAGGCGCTTCGGGCCGGTGTGCAGCGAGACGTAGTTGGTGATGGCTTGTCCCGTGGCCGAGCGCGGCAAGAGGCGCAGCAGGGTCGACACGTCTTCGAGCGTGGCCACCACTTTCTCGATGCCGGTGATGGCGACATGCAGGCGCGGCAGCGTGGTGCACAGGCGGCCGTTGCCCTCGTTGGTGACGATGAGCGTCGAACCGGTCTCGGCAATGAGGAAGTTGGCGCCGGAGACGCCCATGTCGGCGGAGAGAAACTTCGGCCGCAGGATCTCGCGCGCCTCGCGCGTCAGCGCCGCCGGATCGGTCTTGCGCGGCGTGCCGTGCTTCGCGTGGAAGAGGTCGGCGACATCCTCGGCGGTCTTGTGGATCACCGGCATGACGATGTGCGAGGGCGGCTCGGCATCGTTGATCTGCAGGATGTACTCGCCGAGGTCGGTCTCGATCGGCTCGATGCCGGCCTCGATCAGGGCGTCGTTGAGGCCGACCTCCTCGCTCACCATGGACTTCGACTTGGCGGCCGTCTTGACGCCGTTCTGTTTGGCGATGTCGACGACGATGCGGCAGGCCTCCGAGGCGTTCTCCGCCCAGTGCACCACGGCGCCGCGCGCGGTGGCCTCGCGCTCGAAGCGCTCCAGGTAAAGGTCGAGGTCGGCCAGGGCGCGGTTGCGGATTTCCTTGCCGGCCTCGCGCAGCGTCTCGAAGTCGCCGAACTCGGCGACGGCGTTGGCGCGGTTCACCACCGCCTTCACCTTGATCAGGCCGAGGCCCTTCTGCAGCTTCTCGTTGCCGAGGTTGGCGGCGGCGCGGGCCTTGAATTCGTTGGAGCGGAGTTCCATGAAAATCCTTGAACCACCAAGGCACCAAGACACCAAGTTACACCAAGGTTTTCTTGGTGCTTCTTTGTGCCTTGGTGTCTTGGTGGTTAGCCTGTTAGCCTTCCGTCTCTCCTGCCAATACCTCGGCGATGTGCAGCACCTGGGACTTCAGGTCGCCGCGGCGGCGCAAGCGCCCTTCGATATTGAGCAGGCAGCCGAGGTCGCCGCCGACGATGGCGTCGGCCCCGGTGGCGCAGGCGTGGCCGCATTTGTTGTCGGCCAATTGTGTAGATACCTCGCCGAACTTCAGCGAGAAGGTGCCGCCGAAGCCGCAGCAGGTTTCGGCTTCATTCATCTCGGTGAGCGTGACACCCGGCAGCAGTGCCAGCAGGGCGCGCGGCTGCGCCTTCACATTCAGTTCACGCAAGCCGGAACAGGAGTCGTGGTAGGTCACCGTGCCCTTGAAGTCGCCCGGCACACTCTCGAGCTTCAGCACGTTGACCAGGAAGTCAGTCAGCTCATACGTGCGGGACGCGAGGCCTTCGATGCGCTTCAGCGTGGCGGGATCGTCGCGGAAGAGTTCCGGGTAGTGGGCGCGCACCATGCCGCCGCAGGAGCCGGAGGGGGCGACGACGTAGTCGAAGCCCTCGAACTCGTCGAGCACCTTGCGCGCGAGTGCGATGGCCGTGGCACGGTCGCCCGAGTTGTAGGCCGGCTGGCCGCAGCAGGTCTGCGCCTGCGGCACCTCGACCGTGCAGCCGCCGTGCTCAAGCAGGCGGATCGCCGCGAAGGCGACGCCGGGCTTCATGAGGTCGGCAAGACAGGTGACGAAGAGGGCGACGCGCATCCAAAGCTCCTAGTGAGTCGCTCCCTCTCCCGCTGGCGGGAGAGGGCTGGGAAGAGGGCGGACCGGCGGCATCCCCTCTCCCTGGCCCTCTCCCCGCTTGCGGGGAGAGGGAATATATCGCTTGCCCGGCAGCGATGCCATTGGGGTTTACCGCGCCGTCCAGCCCAGGTCCATGGTCAGCGCCGAACCGGTGATGACGCCGGCGGCAGGCGAGCAGAGATAGGCGACGAAGTCGGCCACCTCGGCCGGCTCGATCAGGCGCTTGATGGCGGCCGGCTCCAGAAATACCTTCTCGATCACCTCGGCTTCGGGGATGCCGCGCGTCTTCGACTGGTCGGCGATCTGGTTGTCCACCAGCGGCGTGCGCACGTAGGCCGGGCAGATGGCATTGGCGGTGATGCCGAACGCCCCGCCTTCCAGCGCGGCAGTCTTGGTCAGGCCGACCAGGCCGTGCTTGGCAGCGATGTAGCCGGCCTTGTTGGGCGAGGCGATGAGGCCATGGATCGACGAGATGTTCACAATGCGCCCCCACTGCTGCGCCTTCATCGCCGGCCAGCAGTAGCGCGTCAGCAGGAAGGGGGCGGTGAGCATCACTGCCTGCATCTTCTCCCACATGTCCTCGGGGAAGTCTTCGATCGGCGAGACGTGCTGAAAGCCGGCGTTGTTCACCAGGATGTGCACCGTTCCGTACTTCGCCAGGGCGGCGTCGACCAGCGCCTTGCAGTCTTCCCGCTTCGCCGAATCGCCCTTGACGAACATGCCGCCGATAGCCGCGGCCACCTCGGCACCCTTGTCGCTGATGTCGGCCACCGCCACGTTGGCGCCGTCGGCGGCGAGCCGCTCGGCGATGGCCTTGCCCAGCCCGCTCGCCGCGCCCGTCACGATCGCCGTTTTTCCTGCCAGACTGCCTTGCGTCACTTGCGTTTCTCCTTTTCCTGTTATTGCCTGCCGCGCATGACGGCCTGGACCAGTTCGGCCACCGTGCGCACTGCCATCTTGTTCATGATGCGGGAGCGGTGCACTTCCACCGTCTTGATGCTGATGTTCAGCACATCGGCGACCTGTTTGTTCAGCTTGCCGGCGACGATGAGGTTCATCACCTCGACCTCCCGCTCGGTCAGGGCCGCCAGCCGGCGCGCCGCCGCGACCCCCTGCTGATTCTTTTCGCGGTTGTTGCGGTCAAGCTCCAGGCACTGCTCGATCAGCCGCAGCATGTCCTTGTCGCCGAACGGCTTCTCGATGAAGTCCACGGCGCCCTTCTTGAGCGCGGAGACGGCCATCGGCACGTCGCCATGGCCGGTGATGAAAATCACCGGCAGCGTGCAGTGGCGCGCGTTCAGCTTCTCGTAGAGTTCCAGGCCGCTCATGCCGGGCATGCGCACATCGAGCACTATGCAGCCGGCCATGCCGTCGCGGCAGGCGGCGAGGAAATCCTCCGCCGAAGAATAGGCCGTCACGGCGAAGCCCTGCGACTCGAGCAGCCACAGCAGTGAGTCGCGCATGGCCTCGTCGTCGTCGACGATGTAAACGCGTTGGTCGGTCACGGTTCAGTTCCTGTTGCCCTCTCCGAACCCTCTCCCGCCAGCGTGAGAGGGGAGTGGGTAGGCAGTGTAAACCGAAACACGCTGCCGCCTCCTGGATTGGCTTGCAGCCACAGCCGGCCGTCGTGGTACTCGACGATGGAGCGGCAGATGTTCAGCCCCATGCCCATGCCCTCAGCCTTGGTGGTGAAGAAGGGCACAAAGAGCCGCTCCACTTGTTCGTCGGTCAGGCCGCAGCCGCGATCGGCCACCGCCACCTCGACGGCAGTGCCGTCGAGGTGGGCCGTGAGCGCCAGCACGCGCTCATCGGCCAGCGTCTGGTGCATGGACTCGATGCCGTTCTTCACCAGATTCAGCACCACCTGCTCGATCATGATGCGGTCGGCGAACACCGGCGGCAGTTCGGGCGGAATGTCCACGCAGATGGCCACGCCCGCCTTGCGCGCCTCGATGTCGGCGAAGCCGATGGCTTCCTCGACGATGTCGGCCAACGCCACCGGGGCGCGCACCGGCTCGCTCTTCTTCACGAATTCGCGCGTGCGGCGGATGATCTTGCCGGCGCGCTCGGCCTGGGTGCTGGCCTTCTCCATGGCGGCGAGAATGTCTTCCTGCCGGTAGTCGCCCGACTTGATGCGGTTGACGCTGCCCATGCAGTAGTTGGCGATGGCGGAGAGCGGCTGGTTCAGTTCGTGCGCCAGCGAGGAGGCCATCTCGCCCAGGGTGATGAGCCGCGAGGTCTGTTCCAGCCGCTCCTGGTGCTGCAGGGCCGCTTCCTCCATGTGCTTGCGGTCGGTGATGTCGGTAGCGATCTCCATGCGCACGATGCGGCCGCCCACCCAGCGGATGGCGCGGTCGCGCAGATGGAGCCAGCGGCCGGAAAGCCGGTGCCGGATCTCGCCGTCGAACAGCTCGCGCGGCACGTCGTCAAGGCCGAGGCGGCGCGGATCGGCCTGGAAATCGCCGCGCTCTGGATGGCAGACGGTGGTGACTTGCCAGCAGTTCTTGCCGATCGCGTCGAAACCGTAAAGATTCTTGAAGGCGCGGTTGGCATAGAGGATCTCGTCGTTCTCCACATCCGCCACGTAGACCGCCGTGTCGAGGCCGTCGAGCACGGCGACGAAGCGCTCGTGCGCCGCCTCCAGCTCGGCGCGCGCACGCTTCGGCTCGGTGATGTCGTTCATCGAGGCCATCCAGCCGAGCTGGCGGCCGGCACTGTCGATGAGTGGCGAAATATACATGCGCACGTCGAAGCGATGGCCATCGCGTCGCATGATGCGCATCTCGTAGCCGCCCGGCGGCGCCTGCCCGGCCAGGGTCTGCTCCAGGTCGCGGCGCAACTGCCCCGCCCCTTCGGGCGGCCAGTAGGGAAAAGGCGGCCGGATGCCGAGCAGCTCCTGCTCGCTCCAGCCGATCATGCGGCAGAAGGCCGGGTTGACGAAAATGATGCGGCCCTCGAGGTCGATGGCGCGGATGCCGGTGACGAGCGACTCGCCCATCGCCTTGCGGAAGGCATAGGCGCTCTTCAGCTTCTCCTCGTCCTCGCGCCGGTCGGTGATGTCGTGGGCGACGGCGTAGAGCAGCTTCTCCTCGGGCACCGGGTTGATGGCCCACAGCAGCCAGCGGTAGCGGCCGTCCGCGCCGCGCCAGCGGCTCTCGAAACCGGCGGGCTTGCCGGAGGCGAGCTGCCGCAGTTCTTCCACGGTCGCGGCCAAATCCTCGGGATGCACGTAATCGAGCATCGGCTTGCCGGTGATCTCATCGGCCGCGTAGCCAAGCACGCGGCCGAAGGCCGGGTTTACGCGGCGGAATCCGCCGTCCATGTCGGCGATGCAGAGCATGTCGAGCGACAGGTTGAAGAGGCGGTCGCGCTCCTTCTCCACCCTGACACGGCGCTGGAAATGGCTGCGCAGCGCCCACAGGCTCCACACCACCACCAGCGTCAGGCCGAGGATGAGGAACAGCGGCACCACCCGCGCCACGCCCGGATCGGTGCGGAAGGCCTTGGCGCGCAGGGCCAGACCGTTGCCGGGCGGATCGAAGTCGATCGAATAGCTCAGCGCGTCGTCGGCCGGCTTCACCGTCGTGTTGGAAGCCAGCACCTGGCCGCCGGCGTCCACGATGCCCAGGCTGTATTTCTCGCCGAACCAGTGCGGCACCAGATGGCGCACCACGCCCTCGACGCTGTACACCGCCACCAGAGCGCCCAGATAAGTGCGGCCGAACTGCACGGGAACATAGAGTTCCAGCAGCGCGGCGCCGCGATGGTTGACGTAGGCCTCGCCGTAAGTCGGCAGGCCGGACGTGAGCGCATGGGCGAAACTGACCGGCTGCGCGCCGGCCAGGCGCTCGCCGGCGATCCAGTCGGTCGTCTCGAAGGGCGCCGTCCAGCGGATGATCTGGCCAGAATCCACCCAGACGAGATTGGTCAGCTCCGGCGTGTTGGCGAGGTATTGCGTGGCGCGCACCTGGAAGGCGCCGCGATCGAGCTTGCCCTCGGCCATCTCGCGCGCCATCTGCGACAGGGTGTCCTGCGTGCCCTGCATGTGCAGGCGCATGGTCTGCTCGGCCCACTGCACGTCGCGGCCGAGCGCGTCGTTTTGCAGGTCGGTCTCGCGCTTCTGCAGGCCCCAGACGAGCACCAGCATGGCCAGGGCGAAGACGCCGATGGCGAGGTAGGGAACGCTCAATACCCAGTTGCGCTGGTTCGCGGTGGTTTCGCGGCTCATGTTTGCTTGCAGAATGGCATCGCGGATTTTCTCACGCCCCAAGGGTATACCCACGCTTGGGGTTAACCCCGATTTGCCCGAGGCCTTTCGGCCGCTACGCTGAAGTACGTTTTGTTGCGGAGAACACGATGGCGCTGATGCGTCTGATCGCAGTCGCCTGGTGCGCCGCCTGTGCCACGGCGCTGGCGGCAGAGCCGATTCGCATCGGCGTCTCCGGCCCGTTCACCGGCGGTTCCAGCCCGATGGGCATTTCCATGCGCGACGGCATCCGCGTCGCCGCCGCGGAGATCAACGCCTCGGGCGGCCTGCTCGGTCGGCCGGTTCAGCTCGTCGAGCGCGACGACCAGGCACGCAACGAGCTGGGTGTGCAGATCGCCCGCGAGCTCGTCGTCAAGGAAAAGATCGTCGCCGGCGTCGGCATCGTCAACACCGGCGTCGCGCTGGCCAGCCAGCGCGTCTACCAGGAGGCGCGCATCCCGATGATCACGGCGGTGGCGACCGGCTCGATCGTCACGCGCCAGTTCCTGCCGCCGCAGCATCCGGAGAACTTCATTTTCCGCGTCTCGGCCAGCGACACCATCCAGGCCGCCATGATCGTCGAGGAGGCCGTCGAGCATCGCAGGTTCAGGAAGGTGGCCATCCTCGCCGACTCGACCAACTACGGCCAGCTCGGCCGCGAGGACCTCGAGCGCGCCCTGGAAAAGAAGGGCATCCGGCCTGTCTCGGTAGGCAAGTTCAATATCCGCGACGTCGATATGACACGCCTGCTGGTTGCCGCACGCGAGGCCGGCGCCGAGGCACTCCTCACCTACGGCATCGGGCCCGAGCTGGCGCAGATCGCCAACGGCGCAGCCAAGCTCGGCTGGCCGGTGCCGATCATCGGCAGCTGGCCGCTGTCCATGTCCAACTTCATCGACAACGCCGGCCCTAACGGCGAAGGCGCGCGCATGCCGCAGACCTTCATTCAGGCGCCCGACACCCCCAAGCGCCGCGCTTTCATCGAGGCCTATCAGAAGCTCTCTCGTACCGAACGCATGCCCTCGCCCTCCGCCGCCGCCCAGGGCTACGACGCCATGCTGCTGCTGGCCGCCGCCATTCGCCAGGCCGGCACCACGCACGGATCGCGCGTGCGCGAAGCACTGGAATCCCTCAAGGAAAAAGTCGAGGGTGTCGTAATGACCTATGAGCGGCCTTTCTCCCGCAGCGACCACGAGGCTATCGACAACCCTGGCCAGGTGGTCATGGGCGAAGTGCGCAACGGAAGGGTGGTGCACGCGCCGCAGGAACCCAAAAAAAAACCGGCGAAGTAAGGCTTCGACCGAGTTCGTCCCCCGTCCTCACAAGGGATGGACTTATTCACGCATGAAGGAAGACACCATGAGGCTCAAACTCTCCCTGCTCGCCTGCCTGGCAGGCCTGCCGATTTCCATCTGCCCGGCCGCCGGCCCCGAACCGATCCGCATCGGCGTCACCTGCCCATTTACCGGAGGCTCCAGCCCGATGGGTGAATCGATGCGCAACGGGATCCGCATGGCGACCGAAGAAATCAACTGGAAGGGCGGCATCCTCGGCCGGCCCATCGAACTGATCGAGCGCGACGACGAGGCGAACCCCGACAAGGGCCGCACCTTTGCCGAGGAACTCACCGGCAAGGCCAGAGTCGTCGCCACCATCGGCAGTTGCAACACCGGCGTGGTGCTGAAGACCATCGATCTGTATCAGAAAGCAAGAATTCCGCTGCTGGTGCCGGTGGCCACCGGCGTGGCCATCACCACCACCTTTGCCAAGGAAGCGGAGCACTACATCTTCCGCAATTCCGCCAACGACGACATCCAGGCACAACTCGTCGCACGCGAAGCGGTCGAACGGCGGCGCTTCAGGAAGGTCGCAGTGTTTCACGACACCACCGCCTATGGCGCGCAGGGCAAGGATTTCCTTCTCGCCGCACTGGACAAGCTCGGCGTCAAGCCGGTCGCGGTGGAGGCCTTCCCGCTCGGCGTGGCGGACCTTTCCGGTGCACTGGACAGGGCGCGCAAGGCCGGCGCCGAAGTCATCCTCACCTACACCGTCGGCCCCGAACTGGCGGTCATCGCCAACAGCCGTGCCAAGCTCAAATGGAAGGCGCCCATCGTCGGCAGCTGGCCGCTGTCGTGGACCAACTTCCTCAACGCCGCCAAGGAAAACGCCGAGGGCGCCCGCATGCCGCAGACCTTCATCGAGGAGCCGACCAGTTCGCGCCGCACCGAGTTCATCCTCACCTATCTCGGCAAGTACAACCTGAAGCGCATGTCCTCGGCCGTCTCTGCCGCCCAAGGTTACGACGCCATGCTGATCCTTGCCGCCGCCATCCGCCAGGCCAACTCCACCGACGGCACGAAAATCCGCGCCGCCCTGGAAGACCTCAAGGGACGCATACCCGGCGTCGTGTCCACCTATGAACAGCCTTTCACCAAAACCGACCACGAAGCCGTCACGGCCAGCATGGTGACCATGGGCGAGGTCAGGCAGGGCATCATCACCTTCGCCTACAAGGAAGACGAGAAGGCCGCCATCGTCGGCCGCAAGCGGACCAATTGACTCCTCGCGTACCGCCCCGGAAGACCCGGGGCGTTTTTTTCACATATTGCACTATCCGGTTCTTTGTTTTACTATATGAAAAGCTTCCCCCGGCACACTACCCCGTACTAGAGTGGAAGCAAAGGCCGCCACGCGCGGCGACACGCTGTGCTGCTTCTCACAAGGAGACAACGCCATGTCCGCATTGCCGAACAACCTGCTGCCGTCCGATCCGGACACGCAGGAAACCCAGGAATGGCTCGACGCGCTCGAAGCCGTCATCGAGCAGGAGGGGCCGGAGCGCGCCCACTACCTGATCGAGCGCCTCGTCGAGCTGGCCCGCCGCACCGGCATCAACCTGCCCTACAAGGCGACCACCGCCTACATCAACAGCATCCCGCCCGGCAAGGAAATCCCCTCTCCCGGCGACCACGCCATCGAGCACCGCATCCGCTCCTACGTGCGCTGGAACGCGCTGGCGATGGTGCTGCGCGCCAACAAGAACGATTCCGGCCTCGGCGGCCACATCGCCAGCTTCGCTTCCGCCGCCACGCTCTACGATGTCGGCTTCAACCACTTCTGGCGCGCGCCTTCCGACAGTCATGGCGGCGACATGGTGTTCGTGCAGGGCCACTCGAACCCGGGCATTTATGCGCGCGCCTTCATGCTCGGCCGCTTGACCCGGGATCAGATGGACAACTTCCGCCGCGAGGTGGACGGCCAAGGCCTGTCCTCCTACCCGCATCCGTGGCTAATGCCGGACTTCTGGCAGTTCCCCACGGTGTCGATGGGCCTCGGGCCGCTGCAAGCGATCTACCAGGCGCGCTTCATGAAGTACTTGAACGACCGCGCCATCATCGAAGCCGGCAGCCGCAAGGTGTGGGCCTTCATGGGCGACGGCGAGATGGACGAGCCGGAATCGATGGGCGCCATCGGCCTCGCCGGCCGCGAGCGCCTCGACAACCTGGTCTTCGTCATCAACTGCAACCTGCAGCGTCTCGACGGTCCGGTACGCGGCAACGGCAAGATCATCCAGGAACTCGAGGCCGATTTCCGCGGCGCCGGCTGGAACGTCATCAAGGTCATCTGGGGCGGCTACTGGGATCAACTGCTGGCGCAGGACAAGCAGGGCCTGCTGCAGAAACGCATGGAGGAATGCGTCGACGGCGACTACCAGACCTTCAAGTCGAAGGACGGCGCCTACGTGCGCGAGCACTTCTTCAATACGCCCGAATTGAAGGCGATGGTCGCCAACTGGTCGGACGACGACATCTGGCGCCTGAATCGCGGCGGTCACGATCCGCACAAGGTGTATGCCGCCTATGCCGCGGCGGTGGCCCACACCGGCCAGCCCACGGTACTTCTGACCAAGACCATCAAGGGCTACGGCATGGGCGAATCGGGCGAGGCACAGAACATCACCCACCAGCAGAAGAAGATGGGCACCACTTCCCTGCGCGCCTTCCGCGACCGCTTCGGCCTGCCGCTGTCCGACGAGCAGGTGGACACGCTGGAGTACATCGACCCCGGCGCCGACTCGCCGGAGATCAAGTACATGCGCGAGCGGCGCATGGCGCTGGGCGGTTTCCTGCCGCAGCGCCGGCAGAAGGCCGAGCCGCTGGAGATCCCGGCGCTGTCCGCCTTCGAGACCCAATTGAAGGCTTCCGGAGAGGGCCGCGAGTTCTCCACCACCATGGCCTTCGTGCGCATTCTCAACACGCTGGTGAAGGACAAGAAGATCGGCCGGCATGTCGTGCCGATCGTCGCCGACGAGTCGCGCACCTTCGGCATGGAGGGCATGTTCCGCCAGCTCGGCATCTGGTCGTCCGTCGGCCAGAACTACACGCCGCAGGACGCCGACCAGTTGATGTTCTACAAGGAATCGAAGGACGGCCAGATCCTGCAGGAGGGCATCACCGAACCCGGCGCCATGGCCTCGTGGATCGCCGCGGCGACCGCCTACAGCACGCACGGCGTGCAGATGATGCCGTTCTTCATCTACTACTCGATGTTCGGCTTCCAGCGCTTCGGCGACCTCGCCTGGGCCGCCGGCGATCAGCGCGCGCGCGGCTTCCTGCTCGGCGGCACCTCGGGCCGCACGACGCTGAACGGCGAGGGCCTGCAGCACGAGGACGGCCACTCGCACATCCAGTCGGCGCTGATCCCCAACTGCATCTCCTACGATCCCACTTTCGGCTACGAGGTGGCGGTGATCGTGCAGGACGGCCTGCGCCGCATGTACCGGGAGCAGGAGGATGTCTTCTACTACATCACCCTGCTCAACGAGAACTACGCGCATCCGGCTCTGCCCGAGGGCGCCGAGAAGGACATCCTCAAGGGCATGTACCTCTTCAGGAAGGGCCCGGCCGGCAACGGCCCGCGCGTGCAGTTGCTCGGCTCCGGCGCCATCCTGCGCGAAGCGATCGCCGCCGCCGAGCTGCTGAAGCAGGACTGGGGCGTCGACGCCGACATCTGGGGCTGCCCGAGCTTCACCGAGCTGGCGCGCGACGGCCAGGCCGTCGGCCGCTGGAACCTGCTGCACCCCACCGACA
>JADFDL010000179.1 GCA_018262875.1 Rhodocyclaceae bacterium
AAACCCGGCCAATGTCAGCCACGGCCTGCGCCACAGATCGGTGACAGCATCGCGGATCATTTGCCGCCCCGCAGCGCCGCCCAGGCGACCAGCCCGGCGAGGATGGCCGCGAAGATGAACGTCAACACGCGATGCCCGACAGCGCGAGCCGCAGCATCGCTCCACTGCGCGAGAAACACACCCTGCCCGAATTTCCAGTGCTGTTCCAATCGCGGCGGATCGTCGAGTAGTGTGCGGATGCGCAGGTCAAGCGCGCTCAGTGTCTCGCTGGCATCTGTCAGCTCGCGGCGGACCTCTTCCAGCTTGTCGCGTATTTCCTCATGCTCTCCATCGATGCGTGACACCTGCTCTCCGAGGTACTCGATCTGCCGCTCGATCACGGCGCGAACCACGTTCGGATCGTCAGGCGCGGCCATCGCTCACACCGCCAGCGCGCTGCCGATCCGCGTCAGTAGGCAAATTCAGCGCCGTCATCACGTATCACCCTCAACCTGCCATCAGGCAGCATCTTCCAGCGCGCCACCGTACCGTCGAAACTGACGATCGTTTGCCACAGCGCGCGAATATCAGCGAGGTAAGGGCTCTCATACGGCCCGTAGTTGTCCTCGCCGAATGCGAACCAGAAACTCTTCGCGCAGCCGAGCAGCGCCGGCAGCATGTTCGTTTGCCAGAACCAGCGCAACTGCGTGTCCCGATCCTGCGTGTAGAAAATCTCCGGCGCGCATCCAGCCTCGGTGTTCCAGATCGGCCCAGACCAGATGCTGTCGATCTGCGAGTGCAGCCACGCCATTTGATCGATGAGGCTCGCCGGCTCATGATTCGGCAGCCCGTGCGGGTACAGGTGGATTCCGAGCACGTCAATGTGCGCGGCCCCGCCTCCATTCAGGAAATCCGCCGTGTACTGCACGCCGTTTCCGGGGTTGCTGATACTCTCGCAGCTCGGGCCGACGACGATGATGTTGGGCTTCACGGCCTTCGCCGCCGCTTTGCCGAGCGAGTACATGCGGACCAGCCAGGCAACGTCGAGGGGCACACTCGACGGCTCGTTGCTGAACTCGACGTACTCCGGTTGCCAGCGCGTCACCGCCGCCGTGATCCACGCTGACCACGCGGCATCGTCGTCGAGATTGCTCCACGCCGGCCGGTCGTCGGGCTCGAAGCAGATCAGCACCCGCTTGCCGGCCGCGTGCCACGTCGTCACTGCCGAGTCGGCGTTGGCGTAGTAGCCGTGCGCGCCGTCATACATGTTGCCGGCCCAGACGTAGTTTCCCTGCGTCGGCTCATGCTGCGGCCATTTCGGGAACTTGCGCAGGTCGGCCGCGACGTTGGTCGCGAATGGGTCGGGTTGCAGCGGCGATCCGTCAGGCCACTTGAGTACGTGATTTGCGAACACGCCGACCGGCAGCGACGCGATGGCGCCAACCTTGGCGCGCGGTACCGGCAGCGCAACGCGCGTTGCCATGTCAGAACAATTCCAGGCTCATCGTTTCCAAAGACACGGAATCTCCGGTTGCGTTCAGCGTCAGCGTGATGCTGAAATCCCATGCGCCAGATGTTTGAAAGGAGGTTGCGGCGCAGTAGGTCAGGTTGTAGACGTAGGCGCCGACATTCGTTGCGCCGACGTTGCGATACTCTGTGATCGGCGACAACGACGCTGATGGGGGCACGCTGTTCGAGTCGATCTGTGTCGCGCCGAACTTCCATTTCATTGACGCGCCGCCGGAGTTCGCTCCGGCGATGAACCCCGATCGCCAGCGCAGGCCGGAGGTCGGCGTCATGAGTCCGGCCGGGACCGAGAAGGTGTAAACAGCCGTTTCCGCGACCGTGCCGGTGTGTGTTACCTTCGCGCCGAGACGATCGAGCCGACACACGCCCCCCACCGGAATCCAATACGTCCCGGTCGTGTTGCGCACGAAGTACGCCTGCCAGTCGGAGACGAACGCCATCGTGTTGGCCGGCAGCGCGAGCAGCGCGGCGCCGTTGTTCGGGTACGCCGCCTGCAACTCGGCCCAGGTGTACGTGTCGACGCCGACGGGCACCGGAGTTCCGCCCGGGCCAACAAGCGCTTTGCGGGTGCCGTCTGCCCACGTTGCATCGAGTGTATTTATGTTCGTGAAGAGTGCCATGCCGCCCCCTTACGAATACTGCACGTCGAACCAGCAGTCCGCCGCGCCGAGCGTCTTCGTCGGCCCAGTGCTGGAATTGCAGATCACGATGCCGGTTGCGAATGCCCTGCCGCGCTCGCCGAAGTCGATCGAGAACGACGACTGGCCGGCGACGTAGACAAGGATGGCGCCACGCCGTTCGCGGGCAGCGATGCTGCGTCGTGGATCTGTACCCACTGTGCCGCCGCGTTCGCGTTGTAGCCCGTCAGGCCCCACAGAGCGCCAGCAGCGGCCTTGACGACGAGCGACGCAGCGTAGGCCGTGGTCGTCGCGTTGGTCGAGGTCGAAGTCGAGGCCCCGACCACGCTCATGCTTTCCGCGCCGGCCAGCGAGCCAGTGTTCGCGAGCTTGGCGACAGTCTGCGTCGCGCCGTAGTAATCCTTGACTGTGATTTGTGCCATCGTCAGACTCCTATCGTATTCAGCGCGAGATAACCGCTGTTGTTTGGGTCAGAAAAATCGAGCGACCAGTCGTAGCTGCCCGGATTGACGGATTCAGCGATCAGGCGCGAGACCATCAGAAGTAGGTTCAGGCTCATGGCAGCGTGCGCGTTGGGCGCGCCCTCACATACTCGAATGCGCCGCTCGCGGGCGGCAACCATCGCATCGTGCCGTTCCCGTCGCGACCGCCGCGCGAGACAACACCACCCGCCGTGAGATTCGATGCGTCGGTCGGGTAGCCGTTCTCGTCGAACAGCGGGACCTCGTTGCGCGCGGTCGTGTCGAAGCTGGCCTTGAACTCGGCCCACGTCTTGTTGCTCGTCATCGCGAAGACTGGAACGCCATCCTCCCACGAGTAGAAATTGCCGCCTCCAAATGACGCCTTGGTCGCGTCGGCGAACAGCATAAACTGGTTTGTGGCCTCGTCGAATCCGCCGCCAACCGCGCGCCGCGTGAGCACGTTGTTCGTGAACTCGTACTGCTCGGCCGACGCCGAGTAGTGCAGACCAAACGCCATACCGCGGAACGTGTTGTTGATGTAGCGCGTGGTGCCGTAGTTGGCCGATGCAAGCGCCCAGGACGCGCGGGGCAGCCGCGTGTACGCACTTGCAGGGACGATGCGGCTATCTGCGTAGTTGCCCTGGAGCAGCACGCCCGACGCTTGGATGTTGAAGTGTGTCGCCTTGGTGATGATGCTGCGGTTGTTGCGCAACTCGGTGCCCGGCAGGTAGATCAGGAAATTCTGATAGCAGCCGTAGATGTAGTTGTCCTCGATGATGGCGCCGACGGTCGGAACTTTGACTTGCCCACTCCCATCAGAGCCGATGTAGATTCCGTGCTTGGCTGAGTTTGCATAGTTCGGGCTGACGACCGTGTTGCGCTTGATTTCGTAGTATTCCGGCTGCGCAACAAGCGATCCGACTGCACAGTAGATCGCGTCGGAACCCCAGTCCTCGCTCGAAAACCAAGGCGCATCCTGATAGATGTAGTTGTCCGTGACCACGGCGCGAGTCGTGCGCAGATGGAATCCGTCCTTGTACCCACGGCCGTAGCAATCCTGTATCGTGATCCCGGCGCCACGGATATACGCGGCGCGGTAGCCATCGAGTTTGCACCTGTAGATTTGAATATTGATCGGTACAGCAGTCGAAGTGTCCTCGCTGCCTGCTGTCAGTCCAGCCACCGCAGCGCAGTTCGGGTCGGTGCGTTGACTGCTCAGGATGTCCAGGCTGTCGAGAACGATGTTTTTCTTGCCGGTGCCGCCATTCGCCAGCGTGCCCATGTTCACGCCGGGCGCGACTGTGGAGACGCGAATCTTCGCCCTGCGATCGCCGGCAGTCTTGATCTGCTCGCCGGTCTGCGCGTCGTATGTGCCGATGACGAATGGCCCATTGACTGTGTCCCCGCCCATGTAGACCGTGCCAGCCCAGGTAGTCCCCTCTTTGACGAGGAAGCGCGTGCCGCTAACCCACCACCCATCGGACCCACTGAATGCGTTGTAGGGCGACGCGAAGCTCCCGCTGCCGTTGGTGCCAGCGGTCGGATCGACGAACTTCGTCTGCGTGATGTCCACGCCTGGGTAGAGCACTGTCATGCCGCGCTCCTCAGAACCGGCCGCGAGCGATCACTGTCACGCCCGCGCCTGTGCTGATCTGCCACGCACCAAGCAACGACGCGCCGAGACTCGGGA
>JADFDL010000180.1 GCA_018262875.1 Rhodocyclaceae bacterium
GGAAGTTCTCCCTTAGCGCCGGCGTGCCGAGCGGGAATTCACTGACGATGGCGCCGTGTTCTGCTATGTCGCGCGCCAGTGACTGGTTGCGCGCCGGATAGACGCGGTCGATGCCGGTGCCGATCACAGCGATGGTCGAGCCCTTGCCGCGCAGGCCGCCGCGGTGCGCTGCCGCATCGATGCCGAGCGCCAGACCGCTGACGATGGTCAGTCCGGCATCGGCCAGGGCGGCGGCGAAGGCCTCTGCGTTGGATTCGCCCTGTGGCGTGGCATTGCGCGAGCCGACGATGGCGAGGGCGGGGGCATTGAGCAATTCGGTGCGGCCCTTGACATACAGCACCGTTGGCGGGTCCGGCGCATCGAGCAGGCGTTGCGGATAGGCCGCGTCGGCCAGTGTCAGGATCGCGTTGCCCGGCTCGGCGGCCCAAGCGAGTGCCGCGTCGATCTTCTCCTGGGAGTCGTACGAGAACAGTTGCTCGGCTTGCTTGAGCAGAATCGTGCGCGTCAGAGTGGCGACGCTGGCTGAAAAGATCCGATCGGGAAGACCAAATGCGGAAAGCAGCTTGCGCTGCGTCTCGCCGCCGATGCCCGGCGCGAGGGTCAGGCGCAGCCAGGCGGCGAGATCATTGGCGCCTGGCACCTGCTTACGGCGTACGGACGATGTCGGAAACCACTACCGGACGCGAAACATCCATCACCAGCGCGTAGGAAATGCGATCAAAGACGCGGAAGACGAACATCAGACCGTAACGCTCGGGCGGCAATTTGATGTTGCTCGTTTCGTTGCCGTCGCGGTAGAGGCGCTCTCCGCCATTGCGGTAGACCGCCAGCACGTGGCCGAGCTCGACCCCGTCACGCTTGCCGCGATTCAGCGTGACTATGGAGTTGCGCCCGGTTTCCTTGACGCCGCCGTAGATGGCAGCGACCTGCCCCTGGATGGGCTTGGAGGGCACATGGGGTGCGTATTGGATTATTTCTGCGCGTGTTGCCGGAATCAGCCGGTCATTGACGCCGATTTCCTGAATGGCGGTGACGATGTCTACGGTTGCCGGTTCACCTTCGGCGACAAGCTTGGCGGTGCCGAGATAGAACGCCTCGTGTCCAATGGCTTCCTTGGTTTCAGGATCGATGACCGGCTTGGTCGGGCGGAAAACCTGCCACAGCTTGGCATTTCCCTTCAGGCCGCTCACGTAGGCACGGCCGCCCGGGCCGATGTAGACGCGGTCTTCCTGCGTGGCAACGATTTTCGGCGCGTCCTTCAGACCATCTTCTTCCAGCACCTGCGGCCTGGACAGGAAGGGTTCGATGACATTTTGCGGAATGCTCGGAATCGCCTGGGAAAGCTGTTCGGAATGAACCTTGGGCTCGAGCTTGACGTCTTCCAGGCGCAATTGGGGATCGCTGCCGCTCCGGTCGAGGACCAGCACCTGGCCGGGATAGATGCGGTGCGGGTTCTTTACCTGCTCCTTGTTCATGCGCCAAAGTTCCGGCCAGCGATAGGGTTCCTTGAGGAACTTGCCAGAAATGCCCCACAGCGTATCGCCGCGCATGACGATGTGGCGGTCAGGAGCGCTGTCGGCAAGCTGGAGCGGTTTGGTGTCCTGCGCCAGTGCGCAAGCGGTTGAGAAAGTCAGAAACAGCGCAGATATAATGCGAATCATCGTGTTGGCCTCGCGCAAGGTTCCCTAGCCTGGGATCCGGATCCTCGTCGAAGTCTAGCATGCTAGCTTCGACTTTTACAGGTTTGCATTAATTGTTGCACCTAATTACCTAAATCGGCAAGCTTTTTTTATGGCTCTTTTACCCATCCTTCGTTTTCCCGACCCCCGTCTGCATAAACGGGCCGCCTCCGTGCATAAGGTCGATGAAACCATACGCAAGCTCATCGTCGACATGGCTGAAACCATGTACGAGGCGCCGGGCATCGGTTTGGCCGCTACCCAGGTGGACGTGCACAAGCGGGTCATCGTCATCGACATATCGGAAGACAAGTCGAAACTGCTTGCCTTCATCAATCCGGAGATCCTCGAGCGCGCCGGCGAGCAGATCTGCGAGGAGGGCTGCCTGTCCGTGCCCGGGATATACGAGAAGGTCACCCGAAGCGAGCGCGTCAAGGTGCGCGCTCTCGATCCGCAGGGCGAGCCTTTCACCCTGGAAGCGGATGGCCTTCTGGCAGTGTGCGTCCAGCACGAGATCGACCACCTTGAAGGCAGGGTTTTTGTCGAGCATCTCTCCCAGCTGAAGCAGTCCCGAATCAAGGCAAGGCTGTCCAAGCAGGCGCGCATTACAGCCTGATGAGGGTTATTTTTGCGGGTACGCCGGAATTTGCGGCCATTGCGCTGGATGCAATTCTTGCAGCCGAATATTCCGTGCCGTTAGTGCTCACTCAGCCGGATAGACCTGCAGGACGCGGCCTGACCCTGCAAGCCAGCCCGGTGAAACAGCTCGCCCTGAAGCACGGCCTGACGCTGCATCAGCCGTCCTCCCTCAAGTCCGAGGTGGCGCGCCAGCCGATCGTCGATGCCCGGTCGGACATCATGGTAGTGGCGGCCTATGGCCTCATCCTGCCGCAGGCAGCCCTAGACATTCCGCACCTGGGCTGCCTCAACATCCATGCCTCCTTGCTGCCGCGCTGGCGCGGCGCGGCGCCCATCCAGCGCGCCATCCTGGCAGGGGATGCCGAAACCGGCGTCACCATCATGCGCATGGAGGCTGGGCTCGACACCGGCCCAATGCTGCTCAAGGAAAGCCTGCCGATCGCGGATACCGATAGCGCCGGCAACCTGCACGACAAGCTGTCAGAGGTGGGTGCGCGTCTGATCGTCGAAGCGCTTGCCAGGCTGGAACGCGGAGATCGATCCGGTGAAATCCAGCCTGCGGAAGGGGTGACCTACGCCGCCAAACTGGCAAAGGCGGAAGCTGTACTCGATTGGCGACAAGCCGCCATACAGTTGGACCGCGCGGTACGTGCCTTCAACCCATTTCCTGGCGCGACCGCGCAAATCGACGGTCAGGCCGTCAAGATCTGGCGGGCCGAACTTGCCCCAGGGGCGGGCGAACCCGGCCTAGTGCTGGCCGCTGGCGCCGAGGGCATCGTCGTGGCCTGCGGCGAAGGCGCCCTGCGCCTGATCGAATTGCAGAAATCCGGCGGCAAGCACTTGCCGGCAGCCGATTTTCTGCACGGGTTCGCCCTCAAGCCCGGGCAATGTTTCGCCCTTGCGGCAGATTGATTTTTTCCGCGCCTCCCTCATCTAGGTTTTGCGTTTCATGACTGGAGACAAGAATCCATGTTCGGCAACTGGCTGAAAACCGCGATCCTCATGGCCGGCATCCTGGTGCTGTTCGCCGGGGTTGGCGGCGCCATCGGTGGTGCGCAGGGCATGCTGATCGCCTTCCTGCTCGGCGCGGGCATGAACTTCTTCGCCTACTGGTTCTCGGACAAGATGGTGCTGCGCATGTACAACGCGCAGGAAGTGGACGAGGCGTCATCGCCCTATCTCTACAACACGGTGAAGGAGCTCGCCCAGCGGGCGCAGATTCCCATGCCGCGCGTATACCTCATTGACGAGGCGCAGCCCAACGCCTTCGCCACCGGCCGCAATCCGGATCACGCTGCCGTGGCGGCCACCACCGGCATCCTGCGGATGCTCTCGGCGCGCGAACTGCGCGGCGTCATGGCGCACGAGTTGTCGCACGTGAAGCACCGCGACATCCTCATCTCGACGATTTCCGCCACCGTCGCCGGCGCGATCTCGTCGCTGGCCCAGTTCGGCATGTTGTTCGGCGGTTCGCGCGATGGCGAGCGCGCCAACCCGATCGTCTCGATCGTCGTCATGATACTGGCGCCGATCGCCGCCATGCTGATCCAGATGGCCATCTCGCGTGCCCGCGAGTTCGAGGCCGACCGCGGCGGCGCCGAGATCTCCGGTGACCCCAACGCGCTGGCCGACGCGCTGGCGAAGATCGACGCCTACGCCCGCGGCATTCCCATGCAGACGGCCGAAGCCCATCCCGAGACGGCGCAGATGATGATCATGAACCCGTTGTCGGGCGGCGGCCTGCGCGGCCTGTTCAGCACCCACCCGGCGACGGAGGAGCGCATCGAACGCCTGCGCGCGATGGCCTGAGCGTCGGATAGGTAATCAAAGGGCGGCGAAAGCCGCCCTTTTTATTTCAGCTTGGCCTTCAGGTAATCGAGTACGTCGCCCAGCGTGACCAGCCTGGCGTAATCGGCCTCTGGAATGTCGACTTTCAGTTTCTCGTGCAGGCCGATGAGGAAATTGAGCCAG
>JADFDL010000181.1 GCA_018262875.1 Rhodocyclaceae bacterium
GAGGAGTTCCGCGAGGCCATCCGCGAAGTGAAGAAGCCACGCGCGACGCGCCGCCCTCGCGGGACCTGAAAGAACCGTCCTTCACTGAGATACAGAAACACGGAGACGTGGAGGCACAGAGGAAAAATATGAGGACTTCTCTGTGTACTCTGTGTCTCTGTGGTTAATGATTTTATGTTTTCTGCCGCCGATCATGCATTCATGGCCCGCGCCCTGCGCCTGGCGCGCAAGGGCCTGTTCACCACCACGCCCAATCCCCGCGTCGGCTGCGTCATCGTCAAGGACGACGTCGTCGTCGGCGAAGGCTGGCACGCGCGGGCCGGTGAGGCGCATGCCGAGATCCATGCCCTGAACGCAGCCGGCGCGCAGGCGCGCGGCGCCACCGCCTACATCACCCTTGAACCCTGCAGCCATCACGGCCGCACGCCGCCCTGCGCCGACGCGCTGATCGGCGCCGGCGTGGCGCGCGTGGTGGCGGCGATGCGCGATCCCAATCCACAGGTCGGCGGCAACGGCCTGGAGAAACTCCGCGCTGCCGGCATCGCCTTCGAGAGCGGGCTGATGGAGGTGGAGGCGCGCGAACTCAACATTGGTTTCGTCTCGCGCATGACGCGCGGCCGGCCGTGGCTGCGCCTGAAGGTGGCTGCCAGCCTGGACGGCAAGACGGCCCTGAACAACGGCAGGAGCCAATGGATCACCGGGCCGGAAGCGCGCCGCGACGGCCATGCCTGGCGCGCCCGCGCCTGCGCCATCCTCACCGGCGCCGGCACAGTGCGCGACGACGATCCGCGCCTGACGGTGCGCGACGTGGAGACGGAGCGGCAACCATTGCGCGTGGTGGTGGACAGCCATCTGGAGACGCCGCCGACGGCGCACATTGTCGAGGGGGGCAATGCGCTGGTGGTGGCGGCAAGCGAAGACGCGGCCAAGGTCGCCGCCTTGCGCGCCGCCGGCGCCGAGGTGATGGTACTGCCCAATCCGCAGGGCAAGGTCGACCTGCCATGCCTGCTGCAGGCGCTGGCCGGGCGCGGCGTAAACGAGCTCCACGTCGAGGCCGGCCACAAGCTCAATGGCTCGCTGCTGCGCGAGGGGCTGGTCGACGAACTGCTGCTGTATTTCGCGCCGACGCTTCTCGGCAGCGGCCGCGAGATGTTCCCGCTGCCCGAACTGACCGATCTCGCCGGCCGCCGCGACCTGAAGATCGTCGATCTGCGTCGCGTCGGCGCCGATATCCGCATCCTGGCGCGGCCGCTGGCGGCATGAAGGGGAAACGCGACCCTGCCCGCGATTTTCCCGGCAAACGCTGGCTGGTGAACTTGTTGCGCGCCGTCCATCTCGTCGGCGTGGTTGGCCTCGGTGCCGGTATTCTTGGAGAAATGTCCGAGAACCGCTGGATGGCCTTCGGCACGACCGCCCTGGCTTCTGGGCTGACGATCCTGGCGCTGGACGTCTGGTCGCGCCCCAGCTATTTCCGCGAGTACGTCGGAATGGCCATGGCCGGCAAGCTGCTCCTGCTCGTCCTGCTGCTGGCCTGGCCGGCGCAACGCGCCGCGCTGTTCTGGCTGATTCTCATCTTGTCCGTTCTCTTCGCGCACGCCCCGGCCAGCGTGCGCCACGCCATCTGGACGAGGCGCGCCTGAAGCCGTCAGGTTGTGCCACACACGGCACAAGCCGGATCCCTGGCCAGGTTGATAGAACGCCACTCCATCGCCAGGCTGTCGAGCAGCAGCAGTCTTCCTGAAAGCGATTCGCCGCAACCAACGACGAGCTTGAGGGCTTCGGCCGCCTGCGTCGCGCCGATGATGCCGGTGAGCGGCGCGAAGACGCCCATCACGGCGCAACGCACTTCCTCCGCCTCCTGGCCTTCCGCAAACAGGCAGTTGTAGCAGGGGCTCTGCGGCTCGCGCAGGTCGAACACCGAGACCTGGCCGTCGAAGCGGATGGCGGCGCCGGAGACCAGCGGCTTGCGGTGTTTCACGCAGGCGCGATTGATGGCATGGCGGGTGGTGAAGTTGTCCGAACAGTCGAGCACAACATCCGCCGCGGCGACCTGCTCATCCAGCGCGGCGCCTTCCTGGCGCTGCTCCAGCGCAATCACCTCGACCTCCGGATTGACCAGGGCCAGCGTATTGCGGCCCGATAGCGCCTTCGGCTTTCCGACCGACGTCGTGTGGTGGAGGATCTGCCGCTGCAGGTTGGTGAGATCCACCGTGTCGCCATCGCACAGGACGAGGGTGCCCATGCCGGCGGAAGCCAGATACATCGCCGCCGGCGACCCCAGCCCGCCGGCGCCCACCACCAGCGCGCGCGCAGCCAGCAGCCGCTCCTGGCCCTCTATGCCGAGTTGGGGCAGCAGGATGTGGCGTGAGTAGCGCAGAAGCTGATTGTCGTTCACAACCTTCCCCCCGCCCCCCTTCCCGAGGAAGGGGGTGACTTGGGCTTGCATTGCTCGCAGGAGAACACCCGCCCCATTCTGGGGCGGCCCGGCGATGAGGCGTTCACCGATCTTCCCGCAGCTCGACCGGCGTGTCGTCGCGGTCGCCGTGCGGGTGGTGCTGGTAGGCTTTGATGTAGACCTGGTTGGACTGCTTGATCAGGCGCGCCGGCGCCTTGAGGTTGCCGAGCTGGGTTTCCTCGGTGAAATACACCAGGGCGCGGACGATCTTGCAGTAGAGGGAGTTGTCGAGGTGGTAGCCGAGATTGCGCAAGGCCTTTTCCAGTCCCTGGTAGGTGTAGTCGATCAGGTCGTAGCCGACGGTGATGCCGCGCGGGTGGGGTCCGCTGGAGACTTCCAGGTATTCCAGGCCGGCGAGCAATTCGGCGGCCTTTTTGGCCTGCTCGGGCGGCATCTTGGTGAAGCGTATTTCGCGGCGCTTGACGCTGCCGTGCTGGGGGACAACGGGAGTATGGCCCGCATGGGGAACGCGGTGGGCCAACTGGCGGGCGCGCTCCGGAGTCATGGACCCGTCACTTCGCCTGCATGATCTGCAGACCCTTGAGGAGATTGAGCGCCTGGTTGAGCTGGTAGTCGTTCTTCGAGGCGATCTCGAAGCGCGGCTTTTCCTCATCCTCGGGCTCGTCCTTCAGCGGCTTGCCCTTGCTGGCGGGCGCCTTGGTCTGCGGCTTGGCGGCCGGGGCAGGTTCCTTGTCCTTGTCGTTCTCCAGGTGGCGCTCCAGGTCGGCTTCGCGCAGGCGCGGGCCGGAACTGCCGTTGGCGGTTTCCTCGACGACGATGTCGGGCACGATGCCCTTGGCCTGGATGGAGCGGCCGCTCGGCGTGTAGTAGCGTGCCGTGGTGAGCTTGATGGCCGTGTTGTTGGCGAGCGGCAGGATGGTCTGCACCGAGCCCTTGCCGAAGGTCTGCGTGCCCATGACGACGGCGCGCTTGTGATCCTGCAGGGCCCCGGCGACGATCTCCGAAGCGGAGGCCGAGCCGGCATTCACCAGCACCACCATCGGCACCGTCTTGATGCCGGCGGGAAGATCCTTGAGGAAGTCGGTGCGCGAGCCGCGCAGGTAGTCCTCCGGGCTGGCGAGGTATTTCCGCTTGGCGTCCTCGACGCGGCCGTCGGTGGAGGTTACCAGCGCCTTCGGCGGCAGGAACGCGGCGGAGACGCCGATTGCGCCGTGCAGCAGCCCGCCCGGATCGTTGCGCAGGTCGAGCACCAAGCCCTTGACCGGCCCCTGCTTCCAGAGCTTGTTGAGATGCTCGACCATCCGGTTGGCGGTGTCTTCCTGGAACTGGGTCAGGCGCACATAGGCATAGCCGGGCTCCACCACCTTCGATTTCACGCTCTGCACCTTGATGACTTCGCGGACGATGACGACGACGATGGGCTTGGTTTCGCCCTTGCGCACGATGGTGAGGGTGATCTGGGTCTTCGGCCTCCCGCGCATGCGCTTCACCGCGTCGGACAGCGTCATGCCCTTCACCGGCGTGTCGTCGAGCTTGACGATGAGATCGCCGGCCTTGATGCCGGCCCGGTAGGCCGGCGTGTCCTCGATGGGCGAGACGACCTTGACGAAGCCGTCTTCCATGCCGACCTCGATGCCCAGCCCGCCGAATTCGCCATGCGTATTGACCTGCAGGTCTTTGAAGGCATCGGCGTCGAGGTACTGGGAATGCGGATCCAGTCCGGTGAGCATGCCCGAGATGGCATGGGTGATGAGCTTCTTGTCCTCGACCGGTTCGACGTAGCCCGTCTTGATGGCGTTGAAGAC
>JADFDL010000182.1 GCA_018262875.1 Rhodocyclaceae bacterium
TTCGTCGCAGCCGGATTCGACCAGGAAGCGGCGCTGTTCCTCCGTCTCGACGCCTTCGGCCACCACGGAAAGTCCCATGCTGTGCGCCAGCGCGATCACCGCGCCGGTGATGACCATGTCGTCGGTGTCGGCCGGGATGTCGCGCACGAAAGAGCGGTCCACCTTGAGGCAGTCCACCGGGAAGCGCTTGAGTACGGCGAGCGATGAATAGCCGGTGCCGAAATCGTCGATGGCCAGGCGCACGCCGATCTGACGCAGTTCCGCCAGCGTGGCGATGGCACGTTCGACGTTCTGCATGACCATGCTTTCGGTGATTTCCAGTTCCAGGTATTCCGGCAGAAAATCGGGCTGATCGATGAGGCTGCGGATGCGCTGGGCCAGGTCGCGCTGCTGGAACTGGCGCGGCGACAGGTTGACGGCGATGCGCAGCGGCGGCAATCCCTGCTCCTGCCACAGCCGCGCCTGGCGGCAGGCGCGGGCGATGACCCACTCGCCCACTTCCAGGATCAGGCCGGTCTCCTCGAGAATCGGGATGAACTTGTTGGGCGGCACCAGGCCCAGATCGGGGCTGCGCCAGCGGATCAGCGCTTCGACGCCGGTAATGGCGCCGGTGTGCAGATTCACTTTCGGCTGGTAGTGCAGCTCGAACTCGTCGCGCTCCAGCGCGTGGTGCAGTTCCGCGCCGACCTCCAGCCAGTCGGCGGCGGCGCGGTTCATCTCCGGGTCGTAGAAGCGGTACTGGCCGCGGCCGGCATGCTTGGCGCTGTACATGGCTTTGTCCGCCGCCATCAGCAGCGCCTGCAGATTGTCGCCGTCCCGCGGGTAGATGGCGAAGCCGAGGCTGGCGCCGGGCACGATTTCGCGCCCGCCCAGCATCATGGGAGGACTGAGCGCATCGAGCAGTTTTTGCGCCACGATGCTGGCATCCTCGGCCCGCGCCAGGTTGGTGAGCACGACGACGAACTCGTCGCCACCCTGCCGGGCGACGGTGTCGCAGCCACGCAGGCAGCCGGAGAGGCGCCGCGCGATTTCCTTCAGCAGTTCGTCGCCGGCATCGTGGCCAAGCGTGTCGTTGATCACCTTGAAGCGGTCGAGATCGACAAAGCCGACCGCCATCAGGCCGTCATTGCGCCGGGCATGCGCCAGCGCCTGGCCGAGCCGGTCGTTGAGCAGGTTGCGATTGGGCAGGCCGGTGAGGGTGTCATAGCTGGCCATCTCGGAGAGCTTCTGCTCGAAGCGCTTGCGTTCCGAGATGTCCTGCAGCACGCCGGTCATGCGCAGCGGGCCGCTGTCGTGGTACTCCATTTCGACCTTGACGTGCACCCAGCGGATGTCCCCGTCGGGCAGCAGGACGCGGTAATCCATTTCGGTCGACAAGGCGTCGCCGCAGGCCACTCCCTTCAGCTTCTCCTTGAGCGTCGGGCGGTCGTCCGGATGCGTGCTCTCTATGGCCATGGCGGTGCTCGGTTCGACTTCGTAAGGCTCGAAGCCCAGGATCCGGAATGTTTCCTCCGACCATTGCGGCGTCCGCGTATGCATGTCCCATTCCCAACTGCCGACGTGGGCCAGGGCTTCGGCGCGGCCGAGCAGGGCCTCGTTGCGGCGCAGGGCGGCTTCCGCCTCGTTGCGCCCGGTTTCGGTGCGCAGGGTGGCCAGGGTGTGGCCGATGTCGTGCGCCAGGTCCTCGAGCAGGCCGCACTCGGCCTCGCCGAAGGTGTCGTTCGAGGCGTAGATGACCAGCGCAGCCTCGATTTTTCCGTCGACCAGCAGGGGGAAGGAGGCGCAGGCGTTGAACTTCATTTCCAGCGCGAAGTCGAGCCAGGGTGCGTAGAGCGGATCGGTCAGCACGTCACGCACGATGCACGGCGTGCCGCTGCGCAGGGCGCGCCCCACCGTGCCGTGGCCTCTTGCCTGATGCTCGTCCCAGGTGACGATGCCGGCGCCCATCCGGGCATGCATCGCCGGGTTGCCGGCGCCGGCGAGCAGCACGGCACGCTTCTCCGGCCCATGCTCCTTGCCGGCGACCCAGGCGAAGGTATAGCCGCCCGTGTCGACGAGGATGTCGCAGGCGCGTTGCAGCAGGGCGGTCTCGGTGGCCGCTTCGCGCCCCGCCCGGGTGACGGCGGAGAGTATGCGCAGGGCACGGTTGGTTCGCTGCTGCTCGATTTCGCGCCGCACCTGGGTTGTGACATCCTGGGTGGAGCCGATGATGCGGGCCGCCCGCCCGTCGCGAAACTCCGCTTCGCATTGCATGTGCACATGGCGTATGAGACCGTCTTCCCGGACCACGCGGTGATCGATCTCCAGCGACGAGGATTCGCCCTCGACGAGGGAGCGGATATAGTCCGCCACGCGCGCCCGGTCGTCGGGATGGGTGCGCGCGATCACCGCGTCCTTGCGCGATTCCACCTCGCCCGGCTCGTAGCCGAAGACGCGGTACATCTGGTCGGACCAATGCACCTCCTGGGTGAGCAGATCCCATTCCCAACTGCCGACATGGGCGATCTGCTGGGCGCGATCGAGAATGGCCTCGCTGCGCCGCAGCGCGGCTTCGGTCCGGTCCCGGCTCTCCGTCGCACGCAGCGCGCTGATGCTGTAGCCGATGTCGGCGGCGAGGTTCTGCAGCAGGCGGCATTCCTCTTCGCCGAAGGCGTTTTCCGCTGCGGAATAGATGAGCAGAACGGCCGTGATGTCGTCGAAGCGCAAGGGAAAGGATGACAGGGAGGCAACCCCGTGCGACAGCAGCGGTTCCCGCCAGGCAGACATGCGCGGGTCGGTGGCGCAACTGCGAACGATGCAGGGTTGGCCGCTGCGCAGGGTCGTTCCGGCCGTGCCCTGGCCGTTGGGTGTTGTTTCGTCCCAGGAGATAAACAGGCCGGACAGGACGCCGCCGTCGAATCCGGCCTGGGCGACCGGCGTGACGGTCTTTTTTTCGTCGTTTTCGGCATAGCCGATCCAGGCGAAGCGGTAGCCGCCGGCGTCGATGATGATGCGGCAGAGCGCTTCGAGCAGTTCGATCTGGCAGACCGCACTGCGCATGGCCTGGTTGGCCGCCGAAAGCAGGCCGAGGGCGCGCTTGATCCGTCCGAGCTCGGACTCGGACCGGTCGGTAGCGGTGCGCCGGCTTGTTTTCGGCTGAATGGGCAAGGGGCTTGTCTTCATGGTGATAAACTTCGCGTCCCTGATTTATCGGAAGAACCCCCCCGATCTTGAGCGCCTTTCAAGGTTTTTCTCGAATCGGATGACCCATGCCCGGCCAGACCAGACCTATCCGCAGCTATGTCCTGCGCCAGGGCCGCGTGTCCAACGCCCAGGCCCGTGCGCACGAGACCCTGCTGCCTCGATATGGCATTGAATACACTGGGAAACCTATTGATCTTGGTGCCGTTTTCGGCCGCTCCGCCAAAACCGTTCTGGAAATCGGCTGCGGCATGGGCGAGACCACGGCGGCGATTGCTGCGGCGCACCCGGAATCGGATTTCCTCGGTATCGAGGTGCATACGCCGGGCGTGGGCAGCCTGCTCAAGCTGATCGACGAGGGTGGGCTGACCAACCTGCGCGTCATCCAGCACGACGCCGTGGAAGTGCTGCGCGAAATGATCGCGCCCGCCTCGCTGGACGGTGCCCACATTTTCTTTCCCGATCCCTGGCCGAAGAAGCGACACCACAAGCGCCGTCTCGTGCAGACTGACTTTGTCGCCCTGTTGGCGAGCCGGCTCAAGGCGGGCGGCTATGTGCACCTGGCCACCGACTGGGAGGAATACGCCGGGCAGATGCTGGCGGTGCTGTCGGCCGAGCCGGAACTGGAGAACACGGCGGAGGGCTATGCCCCTCGTCCCGCCTATCGCCCGCAAACCAAATTCGAAACGCGCGGTCTGAAGCTGGGACACGGCGTCCGGGATGTCGTCTTCAAGAAAAAGCAATGAACGAGAAATACGACGAGCACTACATCAACAGCGTCACCGCGCTGGGCGACACTCATGAGGTCGTCACCAGCCAGGCGGTGTTCGCTCGCAACGGCATCAAGCTGGTGGATGCTGGCGCGCGCATCCATGCCGCCTTCCGCGAAAAACTGGTGCAGCACAAGCTGCTGCCGCCGATCG
>JADFDL010000183.1 GCA_018262875.1 Rhodocyclaceae bacterium
CATCGACATCGAGACCAACGGCGCCATCGAGCCGGAGGAGGCCATCCGCTACGCCGCACGCGTGCTGATGGAGCAACTCTCCGTTTTCGCCGATCTGGAAGGCACGCCGATTGCCATCGAGATGCCGCGTCCCAGCCAGGTCGATCCGATCCTGCTGCGCCCGGTGGACGATCTCGAGCTGACGGTGCGCTCGGCCAACTGCCTCAAGGCCGAGAACATCTACTACATCGGCGACCTGATCCAGCGCACCGAGACGGAACTGCTGAAGACGCCGAATCTTGGCCGCAAGTCGCTCAACGAGATCAAGGAAGTGCTGGCCTCGCGGGGCCTCACCCTGGGCATGAAGCTCGAAAATTGGCCCCCGTTGGGCCTGGAAAAACTGTCGTAATCACGGCAGCGGACAGAACAAGAGGTATCCAATGCGCCACCGTCACGGCCTTCGCAAACTCAATCGCACCAGCAGCCATCGCCTGGCCATGCTGCGCAACATGACCAACTCCCTGTTGCTTCATGAGGCGATCAAGACCACCCTGCCCAAGGCGAAGGAACTGCGCCGCGTCGTCGAGCCCATGATCACGCTGGGCAAGACACCTTCGCTCGCCAACCGCCGCCTGGCCTTCAACCGCCTGCGCGACCGCGATATCGTCACCAAGCTGTTCGAGGACCTCGGACCGCGTTTCGCCAACCGCAACGGCGGCTACCTGCGTATCCTGAAGTTCGGTTTCCGCCAGGGCGACAACGCTCCGATGGCGCTGGTCGAACTGGTGGATCGCCCGGAGCAGGTGGTCGAGGCGCCCGTCGCCGCGGAGTAAGCGCACTTCCGCCACGAAACAGAGCCCGCTTCGGCGGGCTTTGTCGTTTCAGCGGCTGGCTGTTAAGCTGAACCGCCATGGACTTGCTCCGCTTTTCTCGCGTACCGCTGGCCCGGCTGCCGACGCCGATCGAACCGCTGCCGCGCCTGTCGACGCACCTCGGCGGGCCGCAGCTTTACGTCAAGCGGGACGACTGCACGGGCCTCGGCCTGGGCGGCAACAAGCTGCGCAAGCTGGAATTCCTTCTTGGCGAGGCGCGAGTGCAAGGCGCCGACACGGTACTCACAGTTGGCGCCATGCAATCCAATCATGCGCGACAAACCGCGGCGGCCTGTGCCCGGCTGGGGCTGGATTGCGAACTGATTCTGCGCCGCGGCGGCCATGCCACGGAAGCCTATCTCCACGGCGGCAACGTTTTGCTCGACCGTCTATTCGGGGCGCGCCTGCACGTGCTCGCAACACAGGAAAGCCGCGAAGATTTCATGGCAGCCCGTGCCGAGATGTTGCGCGGGGAGGGACGCACGCCTTACTGCATTCCCGTCGGTGGCAGCTGTGGCCTGGGAAATCTCGGCTATGTTGCCTGCGCCGGGGAAATCCTGGCGCAGGCTGCCGACAAAAAAATGAAGTTCGAGGCGGTCGTGGTCGCCACCGGCAGCGGCGGCACCCAGGGCGGACTGGTTGCCGGCATGCAACTGCTCGATGGTGCGCCGGTGATCGGCATCGCCGTCGAGGGCGACCGGCGCGAGCAGGAGGCGCTGGCTACCCGTCAGGCGGTCGAATCGCTGAGACTGCTCGGACGAGCCGATATTGACCTGAGCGGACAGGTGAATGTGATGGATGACTTCGTCGGTCCCGGCTACGCCAGGCCAACCGATGCGATGCGCGAAGCCCTAGGCCTGGGGGCGCGCTTCGAAGGACTGGTGCTGGATCCCGTTTACACCGGCAAGGCGTTCGCCGGCTTCCTGTCGCTGGCACGCAGCGGCCGCTTCGACAAGAAACAGTCCCTGCTGTTCGTGCATACCGGGGGCACCCCCGGCCTGTTCGGTTATCCGGAGTCAGTTTAGACAACCATCCCCCTAGCCCCCTTCCCAAGGAAGGGGGCTAGGGTCGTTCGCTTCGCGCTCCATAAGGCTGGCTTGCGCCGCCTTGGGGCGGCCTGGCGGCGACGCTAGACGATCATCCCGGCGCCGACCGTGTTGTTCGTCGCCTCGTCGATGAGGATGAAGGCGCCCGTGCTGCGGTTGTCCCGGTAGCGATCGACAAACAAGGGTTGCGCCAGCTTGAACGTGATGCTGCCGATGTCGTTCATCGCCAGCCGGTCGCCCGATATGCGCTTGAGCGCGTTGATATCCTGACGGTACTCGATGGCTGCCACCAGCGCTTTGGTCTCGCGCGTGGTGTGGCGCAGCAGGAGCTTGCGACCGGGTTCCAGCGGCGTTTCCGCCAGCCAGCAGACCATCGCCTCGATCTGCTTCATGACAGTCGGCGTATTGGCGGGACTGACTATCATGTCGCCGCGCGAGATGTCGAGTTCGTCTTCCAGCAGCAACGTGACCGAGCGTTCGCTGCCGGCATGCGACAGAGAGCAGTCGTGCAGGCGGATATCGCGGATGCGTGTCGTGCGGCCCGAGGGCAGCACTTGCACCTCGTCGCCGACGGCTATCTCGCCGGATTCGACGCGGCCCATGTAGCCCCTGAAGTCGTGATGCTCTGTCGTGCGCGGCCGGCAGACATATTGCACCGGAAAGCGAAAATTCTCTTTTGCCTCGCTGTGCGCGGCCGGCGCCGACTCGAGCAGCGCCATCAGCGTCGGGCCGTCGTACCAGCCGAGCCGCTCGCCGCGCTCCACCACCATGTCGCCGTTCAGGGCCGAGAGGGGAATGAAGCGGACATCGCGGATGCCCAGGCTTGCGGCGAAATCGAGATAGGCCTTGCGGATCTGTTCGAACACCTCCTGCGAATAGCCGACCAGATCCATCTTGTTGACGGCGACCACCAGGTGCGGAATGCCGACCAGGTGGGCGATGTAGGAATGACGCCGCGTCTGTGTCAGAACGCCCTTGCGTGCATCGACGAGGATGATGGCGAGGTTGGCGGTGGACGCCGCCGTCACCATATTGCGCGTGTACTGCTCGTGGCCGGGGGCGTCGGCGATGATGTACTTGCGCATGCCGGTGGAGAAATAGCGGTAGGCGACGTCGATAGTGATGCCCTGCTCGCGCTCGGCCTGCAGGCCGTCGGTGAGGAGCGAGAGGTCCACGGTCTCCAAACCGCGTCGCTTCGACGTGCGCTCGATGGCATGCAGCGTGTCGGCGAGAATGGACTTGCTGTCGTAGAGCAGCCGGCCGATCAGCGTGCTCTTGCCGTCGTCAACACTGCCGCAGGTGAGGAAGCGCAGCAGGCCGGCATCGTGGTAATGGATGCCGGGAATCTTTTCGGGGGCGGACATCAGAAGTAGCCCTCCTTCTTGCGCTGCTCCATCGAGGCCTCGGAGGTCTGGTCGTCCAGCCGCGTGGCGCCGCGCTCGGTGAGGGTGGTGACGGCGGTTTCAGCGATGATCTTCTCCAGCGTGTCGGCGGCGGATTCCACCGGCGCCGTGCAGGTGATGTCGCCGACGGTGCGGAAGCGGACGGAGATATTTTCAATCGCCTCGCCGTCCCTCGGTGGCGTGAGCGCGGTTACCGGCACCAGGGCGCCGTGGCGGCGCACCACCGGGCGCGTGTGGGCGAAGTAGATCGTGGGCAGTTCCAGGTTCTCGCGGGCGATGTATTGCCACACATCCAGCTCGGTCCAGTTGGAAATTGGGAAGACGCGGATGTTCTCGCCCGGATGGATGCGCGCGTTGTACAGGCTCCACAGTTCCGGTCGCTGGTTCTTCGGGTCCCACTGGCCGAAGTCGTCGCGGAAGGAGAAGACCCGTTCCTTGGCGCGGGCCTTTTCCTCGTCGCGGCGCGCGCCGCCGATGCAGGCGTCGAAGGCGAACTCGGCGATGGCTTCGAGCAGCGTCACCGACTGGTGCTTGTTGCGCGACTCGCCGGCGGATTTCAGCACCACCGTGCCGCGCGCCATCGAGTTCTCGACCGAGCGCACGATGAGGCGCTCGCCCAGTTCGGCGGCGCGCCGGTCGCGGAAGGCGGTCACCTCGGGATAGTTGTGGCCGGTGTCGACGTGCAGCAGCGGAAAGGGAAACTTCCCCGGCCGGAAGGCTTTCTCGGCGAGGCGCAGCAGGCAGATCGAATCCTTGCCGCCGGAGAAGAGCAGCACCGGATTGCTGCACTG
>JADFDL010000184.1 GCA_018262875.1 Rhodocyclaceae bacterium
GCCCCAGAACACGATGCCGGCGGCAAAACCGCCCACCACCAGGGTCAGCAGGGAATATTTGGCGCTGGGCCGGCGCAACATGCGCCAGAAACCGCTGGAATTCTCAGATGAAGCCTTGTCGGACATTCGAAAGTCCTGTCATTAAAAGCGTGGCGAAAAAAACGCTCCGTTCGGAAAAAACCGTTTCTGACAAACACCCGGGGGCGCTGGGCCCCCGGGATGTCTTGTTGCCGAAAGACGATCAGTAGATGTCGTGCTGCGTGTTGTAGACGTTGAACTTGCCGGTCGGGGTGATCATCTTCGGATCGGTGATCACCTTCTTCACGGCCAGTGTCGCGTCGTCATACACCACGATGGCCGACTGGTCGGTCTTGCCGCCCCACAGTGAGATCCACACTTCCTTGCCATCGGCGCTGTACTCGGGATGCACGGCGCGCTTGATCGCCTTGGTTTCGGGCAGGCCGGAATCCTTGGCGACGTTGATGACCTTCTTCGGCTTGGACAAGTCGGCCATGTCCCACACCGCCACGGACTCTGCGAGCGCCTTTTCCGGATTCTGCGGCGCGTCGGCCCAGAAGTGCTTCGACTTCGGGTGGGTCTTGACGAACAGGTTGCCCGGCACATGCTTCATTTCCTGGACAACCTTCCAGTTGTACTGCTTGTACTGCTTGTACTTCGGATTGTCGGAGGGCGTGCTGATCAGCGTCACGACGTCGGCGCCAAGGTGGCCGGTCGCCCAGACGGGCCCGAACTTCGGATGCACGAAGTTGGCGCCGCGGCCCGGGTGCGGGATCTTGGCGGTGTCGATCAGCGCGGCCAGCTTGCCGAGCTTGGTGTCGACCGCCGCGATCTTGTTCGAGGCGTTGGCCGCGACCAGGAAGTAGCGCTTCGAGGCATCCCAGCCGCCGTCATGCAGGAACTTGGCGGACTCGATGGTGGTGGTCTTCAGGTTCTTGATGTCGGAATAATCCACCAGCAGGATCTGGCCGGTTTCCTTGATGTTCACGACCCATTCCGGCTTGATCTCGGACGAGACGATCGAGGCCACGCGCGGCTCGGGATGATACTCGCCATCCACCGTCATGCCGCGGGTGCTGACGACCTTGAGCGGCTTCAGCGTATCACCGTCCATGATCACGTACTGGGGCGGCCAGTAGGAACCGGCGATGGCGTACTTGTCGTCGTAGCCCTTGAACTTGGAGGTATCGACCGAACGCGCATCGAAGCCGATCTTGAGTTCGGCGACGACGGCCGGCTTCTCCATCCACAGGTCGATCAGCGACAGACGGCCATCGCGGCCGATCACGTACACATAGCGGCCGGACTTCGACAGGCGCGAGATATGCACGGCGTAGCCGGTCTTGACGATGCTGCGGATTTCCTTGGTGTCGCCGTCGATCAGGGCCACTTCGCCGGTATCGCGCAGGGTGACCGAGAACATGTTCTTGAGGTTGTACTTGTTCATCTGCTTGGTCGGGCGATCCTTGACCGGCACGATGACCTTCCAGGAGTCCATGGTCTCCTTGAAGCTGTACTCGGGCGGCACGTCCGGGGTGGTCTGGATGTACTTCGCCATCAGGGCGAGTTCGTCCTTCGTCAGGATGTCGTCGAAGTTGACCATGCCGCCTTCGGTACCGTAGGCGATGATCTTCTCGAGGCGGTTCTGGCCGAGCTTGAGCGTGCCACCTTCCTGGGTACTGCCGTCCGGCAGCTTCTTGCTCCAGTGCGGCTCGAGGTTCTTGCCGGTGGCACCCTTGCGCAGCACGCCATGGCAACCGGCGCAGCGCTCGAAGTAGATCTTCTTGGCGGCCGCCTTCTCGTCGGCGGTCAGCGTAGGCGCTGCGGCCGGGGCCTGCGCTTGAGCGACATTGAACAGGCCGGCCAGCGCCAGGGGCAGAGCCGCCAGACGCAGGGAAGCGGATATCGGATTACGTTTCTGCATGTGTTTTCTCCCTCAACGAAGAACCCAGTGAATGGAAAGAGCCCAAAAATTATACGGTTTTTGTGCAGACCGAAGATTCTGCCGAATAGGTCCCTGCTTCCTTGATTTTTATCAAACTAAAGGTATGTCAGGCGATAAAACGGCGACATTTCCAGCATAGGTTAACTTGGATATATTGCGAGAAGAAAAACTGATGGCGCCCACGAGGCGGGTTTCTTGGGCTCCACCGCTGCGCGGCGTGTTGTGAGTCCGCTTGAAACGTGGTGCCGGGAGGGGGAATCGAACCCCCACGGTGTTGCCACCGGCGGATTTTGAGTCCGCTGCGTCTACCAATTCCGCCATCCCGGCATGGGATGCGCCTTGCGGCGCTTTGAAGCGAACCCGCGTAAAATCACGGGCCGCGCAGAGAGCGCGCATTATCCCGCATCCGGCACTCCCGAATCAAACAAAATGCCGCTTTCCCTGGCCGACTTCGATTACGACCTGCCGCCGGGACTGATTGCCCAGTTCCCGTTGCCCGAGCGCACAGCCAGCCGCCTGCTGGTCATGGACGGCAGCCATCTTGAGGACAGGCGCTTCGACGACCTGCCCGACCTGCTGCGGGCGGGCGACCTGCTGGTGTTCAACGATACGCGCGTCCTCCACGCCCGCCTGCACGGCGTCAAGGATAGCGGCGGGCGCATCGAGGTGCTGATCGAGCGGCCCGTCGGCCGGCACGAGGCGCTGGCCCAGATTCGTGCCAGTCACGCCCCCTGGCCCGGCAGCCGGCTTGTGCTGGAGGGGGGGCTCAAAGTCAGCGTCGTGGCGCGCGAAGAGGCCTTCTTCCTGCTGCGATTCCCCGGTACGGAAGACCTGGTCGATCTCCTCGAACGGCATGGCAAGCTACCCTTGCCGCCCTATATCCAGCGCCAGCCGGAAGACGCCGACGAGGCGCGCTACCAGACCGTGTATGCACGCCATCACGGCTCGGTAGCGGCTCCCACCGCTGGTCTGCATTTCGACACCTCCCTGATGGACACCCTGCGCGCCAGAGGCATCGACTTCGCCTGGCTGACGCTGCACGTCGGCGCCGGCACCTTTCAGCCGGTGCGCGTCGAGGATCTGGCCCACCACCGCATGCACCGCGAGCGCTACGTGATTCCCGCGGATACCGTCAATGCCCTCGCCGCCGCGCGCGTGCGTGGCGGACGCATCGTCGCCGTCGGCACCACCAGTCTGCGCGCGCTCGAAGCCGCTGCGCAGGAAGGCGATATCCTCGCCGGACCGGGCGAGACGGAACTGTTCATCCTGCCCGGCTTCCGCTTCCGCACGGCGGATGCATTGATTACCAATTTCCACCTGCCGAAGTCGACCCTACTGATGCTGGTGTCGGCCTTCGGCGGCCTGAAGAATCTGCGGCGGGCCTACGCGCATGCGCTGGCCGAACGCTACCGCTTCTTCAGCTACGGCGACGCCATGTTCATCAAAAAACACGACGCATCATGAAGTTCGAACTGCTCGCCACCGACGGCGCCGCCCGACGCGGAAAACTGACCCTGGCCCACGGCGTCGTCGACACGCCGGCCTTCATGCCGGTCGGCACTTACGGCGCGGTGAAGGCCATGGCGCCGGACGAGGTCAAGGCTCTCGGCGCGCAGATCGTGCTCGGCAACACCTTCCACCTCTGGCTGCGGCCGGGGCTGGAGGTCATCGCCGCCCACGGCGGCCTGCACCGCTTCATGGGCTGGGACGGGCCGATCCTCACCGATTCCGGCGGCTTCCAGGTCTTCAGCCTGGGCGCGCTGCGCAAAATCTCCGAGGAAGGCGTCAAGTTCGCCTCGCCGGTGAACGGCGACCGCCTGTTCCTCACGCCCGAGGAGTCGATGCGCATCCAGCGCGTGCTGAATTCGGACATCGTCATGATCTTCGACGAATGCACGCCCCACCCCGCCACGCATGCCGAAGCAGCCCAATCCATGCGTCTGTCCCTGCGCTGGGCCGAGCGCTCGAAGCGCGCCCATGAAGGCAATACGAACGCCTTGTTCGGCATCGTCCAGGGCGGCATGTTCGAGGCCCTGCGCGACGAGTCGCTCGCCGGTCTCGCCGGGATCGGCTTCGACGGCTACGCCATCGGCGGCCTCTCGGTGGGCGAACCGAAGG
>JADFDL010000185.1 GCA_018262875.1 Rhodocyclaceae bacterium
ATCGTCATGCGCATCCTGGACCCCTCGAGCGCCATGCTCGGCATCGATGCCCTGGGTTACGAGCCGGAACAACGCGAGACGCTGATGGCGGCCATCGACCGGCCCTACGGCATGATCCTCGTGACAGGCCCGACAGGCAGCGGCAAGACCGTCTCGCTGTATACCTGCCTCAATCTGCTCAACAAGCCAGGCATCAATATCTCCACGGCCGAGGATCCTTGTGAAATCAATCTGCCAGGCATCAACCAGGTCAACGTCAATGACAAGGCGGGATTGAACTTCTCCGTTGCGCTCAAGGCGTTCCTGCGACAGGACCCAGACATCATCATGGTCGGCGAAATCCGCGATCTGGAAACCGCGGAAATCGCCATCAAGGCCGCCCAAACCGGCCATCTGGTGCTGTCCACGCTGCACACCAACGACGCCCCGACCACGCTCGAGCGCATGAAGAACATGGGCATTGCGCCGTTCAATATCGCTTCGAGCGTCATCATGATCACGGCCCAGCGGCTGGCGCGCCGGCTGTGCTCCTGCAAGAAGCCTATTTCCATCCCGATGGAAGCCCTGATCCAGGCGGGTTTCCATGAACACGAAATCGACGGCAGCTGGCAACTGTACGGACCGAACGGCTGCGACAAGTGCAAGGGCAGCGGCTACAAGGGCCGCGTCGGTATCTACCAGGTCATGCCGATCTCGGAAGAGATCCAGCGAATCATCATGACCAACGGAAACTCGATCGATATCGCCGAGCAAGCGCAACAAGAAGGCATCAAGGATCTGCGGCAGTCCGGGCTGCTCAAGGTCAAGCAGGGACTGACCTCGCTCGAGGAAGTCCTCGCGACGACAAACGAATAGGGGGAACCAGATGGCAACCGCGACCAAAACAGCCAAAAGAAATACGGGAATCAAGGAATATACCTTCGCCTGGGAGGGCAAGGACAAGACCGGCAAACTGATGCGCGGCGAGATGCGTGCAGGCGGCGAGGCGCTGGTCCAGGCCACGCTGCGGCGCCAGGGCATCCTTGTCAGCAAGGTCAAGAAGCAGACTTTCAAGCGGGGCGGCAAGGTCACCGAAAAGGACATCACGCTGTTTACCCGCCAGTTGGCCACCATGATGAAAGCCGGCGTCCCGCTGCTGCAGGCTTTCGACATCGTCGGCAAGGGCGCCTCCAACCAGGCCGTTGCCAAGCTGCTGTTGGATGTCAAGGCGGACGTTGAAACCGGCTCCTCGCTGAACCAGGCCTTTCGCAAATACCCCCTCTATTTCGATGCCCTGTTCTGCAACCTGGTCGGCGCGGGTGAGGCCGCCGGCATCCTGGACTCCCTGCTGGACCGCCTGGCGACCTACAAGGAGAAAATTCTTGCCATCAAGAGCAAGATCAAATCGGCGCTGTTCTACCCCATCGCCGTCATCGTCGTCGCCATCGTCATTACGGCGGTGATCATGATTTTCGTGATCCCGGCGTTCAAAGATGTATTCAAGAATTTTGGTGCCGACCTGCCCGCGCCAACGCTCATCGTAATCGCCATGTCGGACTTCATGGTCGCCAACTGGTACATCGTCTTCGGCATCCTGGGAGGCGGCATATACGGCTTCTTCTATATGTGGAAACGCTCGGAAAAGGTGCAGATTGTCATGGATCGGCTGCTCCTCCGACTGCCTATTTTCGGCGACATTATCCGCAAGGCCACCATGGCGCGATGGGCGCGCACCCTGTCGACCATGTTCGCCGCCGGCGTGCCGCTGGTCGAAGCATTGGATTCCGTCGGCGGCGCCGCGGGCAATTACGTCTATAAAATAGCGACGAAGCAGATCCAGTCGGAGGTCAGTACCGGTACAAACCTGACCGTGGCCATGCAAAATGCGAATGTGTTCCCCAACATGGTCATCCAGATGGTTTCAATCGGCGAAGAGTCGGGCCAGCTCGACGCCATGTTGAGCAAAGTCTCCGACTTCTTCGAAGCCGAGGTGGATGACGCGGTCGAGGCCATGTCCAGCCTGATGGAGCCGATAATCATGGTCGTCCTGGGCACGCTGATCGGCGGCATGGTGGTGGCGATGTATCTGCCAATCTTCAAACTGGGCGCCGTTGTCTGATATCCAGGTGAATTGCCCACACTCGACCCTATAGAATCATTCGCATGAGTTTTCTGATGGAACCGGTGGCCTATACTACCCTGGCCGCCGTATTGGGCCTGATGGTCGGCAGTTTTCTCAACGTCGTCATCCACCGCCTCCCCAAAATGATGGAACGCGGCTGGATGGCGGAATGTGCGGAGCTTCGCGGCGAACCACCCCTTCAAGCCGAAAAGCTGACGCTCGCGACACCACGCTCGCGCTGCCCGCATTGCGGCCATGGCATCACCGCTGTGGAGAACATCCCGCTCCTCAGTTTCCTCCTTCTTCGAGGGCGCTGCCGCGCCTGTCAGGCACGCATCAGCCCGCGCTACCCCCTGGTCGAGGCACTGTCCGGTTTGCTGTCGGGGTATGCCGTCTGGCGCTTTGGTGCAAGCTGGGCCGGCGTCGGCGCACTGCTCTTCATCTGGGGCATGATTGCCCTGACGTTCATCGATTTCGACACCCAGCTTTTACCCGACAGCATCACCTTGCCCTTGCTCTGGGTGGGCCTGCTGCTCAATTTGGGCGGCACTTTTACCGATCTGAAAAGCGCCGTCATCGGCGCGGCGGCAGGCTATTTGTCGCTCTGGGCGGTGTACTGGGCCTTCAAGCTCGCCACCGGCAAGGAAGGCATGGGTTATGGCGATTTCAAGCTACTCGCCACAGTCGGTGCCTGGCTGGGCTGGCAAATGCTTCCTCTGACCATACTCGCCTCGTCCATGGTCGGCGCCGTGGTCGGCATCGCCCTCATCGTCTTCGCACGGCATGGCCGCAACATCCCCATCCCTTTCGGGCCTTACCTGGCTGCCGCTGCCGTCATTGCGCTGTTCTGGGGCAAGCCCCTGACCCAGCAGTACCTCGGGTTGTTCTGACCCTCCCCCGAAAACTTGAAATCGACCGGACCGGCAGCATTTGCATTTAGTCTGTCTGTCTGGATTTACGCTTTCAGTGCAACGGCTTAAGTTATAATTCCCTGTTTTTGGAGACTGCCATGCCGATCTACGAATATCGCTGCGGCACCTGCGGATTCCAGAAGGAGTTCCTGCAGAAGCTCAGCGACGCGCCACTGACAACCTGCCCCGAGTGTGGCAAGGAATCCTTCAGCAAGATGCTCACCGCTGCCGGCTTCCAGCTCAAGGGCAGTGGATGGTACGCGACCGACTTCAAGGGCTGCACGGCCAAGACGGAATCGAAGCAGGAAAGCAACAGTACGCCTGCGCCGGGTTGTAACGGCTGCGCCTGCGCCGACAACGGATGAAAAAATACTTCATCACCGGCTTGCTGATCTGGGTCCCCCTGGCGATCACCGCTTGGGTGCTGGCGCTCATTGTCAGGACGATGGACCAGACGCTCCTGCTCCTGCCCGAGACGATTCGTCCGGAGCACCTGCTCGGCATCTATATTCCAGGCATTGGCGTCATTACTACGCTGCTGATCGTTTTTCTCACCGGCCTGGTCACCGCCAACATCATCGGCCAGCGCTTGCTGCGCTTCTGGGAAGGCGTGCTGTCGCGCATTCCTGTGGTCAAGTCGGTCTATTACGGCGTCAAGCAGGTTTCCGACACGCTCTTCTCGTCGAGCGGGGAAGCCTTCCGCAAGGCGCTGCTGGTGCAATACCCGCGCGAAGGCGTCTGGACCATCGCCTTCCAGACCGGCCAGCCGGGCGGCGATGTCGTCAACCACCTGATCGGGGAATACGTCAGCGTCTATGTGCCGACCACCCCCAACCCCACGTCGGGCTTTTTTCTCATGCTGCCGCGCAAGGACATCGTTGAACTCGACATGAGCGTCGACGAGGCCTTGAAATACATCATTTCGATGGGGGTCGTGGCGCCTCCCATGCGCAATCCCGCCGGACGGGCACAGAATCAATAACACGCCGCGATCGCGGCTTTTCCTGGGCAATTGAAATGCGTACTCACTATTGCGGCCTCGTCAATGCCGCAC
>JADFDL010000186.1 GCA_018262875.1 Rhodocyclaceae bacterium
CACCAACTACTCGCCGGAACTGATCGAGCTGGCCAGGGACGCCGACGTGCTGGTGCATGAAATCCTGTACATGCCCGGCCTGGAGAAGCTGCTGTCCAGAGTCCCCAATGCGGCGAAGCTGAAAGAGCACATCGTGGCCAGCCATACCGTGCCGGAGGATGTCGGTCGAGTCGCCGCGGCGGCCGGCGTCAAGACGGTCGTGCTGACCCATTTCGTGCCGGGCGACGATCCATCGATCACCGACGAGCAATGGGCCGAGGGCGTGCGCAAGCATTTCGGCGGCAGGATCGTCGTCGGCAAGGACCTTATGGAAATTTGAAGTTTGCGACGACATGCAGAACTGCCCGATAGCGCGGTGATCGAGCTGTAAAAGTCAGTCCCCACAGTACGGCGAAGCGCTTCCGCTGACCGGAAGGAGGGGGCTGTTTGACCGTTTTTATTTGCAGGAGCCAAGGAAATGAGCGAAGTAGTACAAGTTTCGATGCAGGGAGAGATCGCCGTCGTCACGGTCGACAGCCCTCCGGTGAACACCCTCTCGCGTGAAGTGCGCGCAGGACTCAAGGAATGCTTTGAATCGCTGCGCGGCCGGGCCGACGTCAAGGCCGTCGTGCTGGCCTGCGCCGGCAAGACCTTCCTCTCCGGCGGCGACATGCGCGAGTTCGAGACCGGCGTGCAGGAACCCGGCTACCACGAGGTGCTGCGCCTGATCGAGGACAGCGCCGTGCCGGTGGTGGCGGCGCTCTACGGCACGGTGATGGGCGGCGGCCTGGAGACGGCCATTGCCTGCCATTACCGCATCGCCCAGGAAGGGACGAAACTCGGCCTGCCGGAAATCACCCTGGGCATCATCCCTGGTGCCGGCGGCACGCAGCGCATGCCGCGCCTGGTCGGCCTGGAGCCGGCCCTCGACATGATGCTCTCCGGCAAGCCGCTCAGCGTGGCCGACGCGCAGAAAGTCAGTCTGGTGGATACGGCGGTGGCCGGCGACGTCACCGTCGCGGCGGTGGCCTATGCGCGCGAACTGGTCGCCGCCGGCAAGGGCCCGCGCCGCACGCGCGAACGCAGCGTCGAAGGCGGAGAGAAAGCCGCCGAGACCATCGCCGCCCGCCGCGCCCAGCTTGGCAAGACGTTCAAGAACCGCAATTCCCCGAATGTCCTCCTCGACGCCGTGCAGGCCGCGGTCGACAAGCCCTTCGACGAAGGCATCGCCCACGAGCGCAGCCTGTCCAGCCAAGTCGAGCGCGCCGTCGAGGGACGTGCCTTCCGTCACCTCTTCTTCTCCGAGCGCGAGCTGCGCAAGATCCCGGGGCTGCCGGCGGACGTCAAGTCGCGTCCGGTCAGAAAGGTCGGCATCGTCGGCGCTGGCACCATGGGCGGCGGCATCAGCATGTGCTTCGCCAACGCCGGCATTCCGGTGACGATCGTGGACACCGCGCAGGCCAACCTCGACCGC
Organism: Rhodocyclaceae bacterium; assembly: GCA_018262875.1. Lineage (GTDB taxonomy): Bacteria > Pseudomonadota > Gammaproteobacteria > Burkholderiales > Rhodocyclaceae > Desulfobacillus. Next base: position 1,454 of record JADFDL010000186.1, read on the forward strand.
GGCCTGGCCACCATCCGCAAGAACTACGATCGCTCCGTCTCGCGCGGCAGCCTGAAACCGGAGCAGCTGGAGCAGCGCATGGCGCTGATCGTGCCGACGCTCGACTATGCCGCGCTGGCCGATGCCGACCTGATCGTCGAGGCGGTGTTCGAGAACATGGCGCTGAAGAAAGAAATCTTCGCGAAACTCGATGCCGTGGCGAAACCCGGGGCGATTCTGGGCACCAACACATCCACTCTGGACATCGACGAGATCGCTGCCGTGACGCAGCGCGCGCAGGATGTCATCGGCCTGCACTTCTTCAGCCCGGCCAACGTCATGCAGCTGCTGGAGATCGTCCAGTGCGCGAAGACCGCGCCGGACGTGGTGATGACGGCGCTCGACATCGCCAAGACGATCAAGAAGGTCGGCGTCGTCGCCAAGGTCTGCTACGGCTTCATCGGCAACCGCATGATGGATCCCTACGGCCGCGAGGCCGAGCGCTGCGTCATGGAAGGGGCTGCGCCGGCGGAAGTCGATGGTGCGCTGGAGGACTTCGGCATGGCCATGGGCATCCTCGCCGTGTACGACATGGCCGGCATCGACATCGGCCACCTCACGCGCGTCGCGCGTGCCCACCTGCTGCCGAAGGACCCGACCTTTTACCGTCCGACGGCGCTGCTCACCGAGCGCGGCTGGCTCGGACAGAAGAGCGGGCGCGGCTACTACCGCTACGACGGCGCCGACCGCAAGCGCACGCCCGACCCCGAGCCCATCGCGATGTTCGCCGAGGAAGCGAAGCGCCTCGGCGTGCCGCAGCGCAAGCCCTCGAAGCAGGAGATCCAGGAGCGCTGCCTCTACGCCATGATCAACGAAGGGGCGCTGCTGCTGGAGGAGGGCATCGCCGTCCGCGCCTCCGACATCGACATCGTCTACGCCTCCGGCTACGGCTTTCCGCGCTACCGCGGCGGCCCGATGTTCTACGCCGACACGGTCGGGCTGAAGGCGATCTACGACAAGATCATGGAATTCCAGAAAACCCTCGATCCGCAGTACTGGCAGCCGGCGCCGCTGCTGGAAAAGCTGGCCAAGGCCGGCTCCAGCTTCGCGCAATGGCAGGCCGAAAGAAAGGTGTAGGCCTCATGGCAAACGCATTCATTCCCTATGGCAGTTACTGGTCCACGCCCTTCGCCAAGTGGCAGGGCGCGCTGGCCAACTTGAACAGCATCCGGCTGGCCGCCGCGGTCGGCAGCAAGTTCCTCGAAGACCGGCGCATCCCGAAGGAGCGCATCGACCTCGGCATCCTCGGTATCACCAATCCACAGCCGGGCAGCTTCTACGGCCTGCCCTGGCTCACCGGCATGCTTGGCTTGGAGAGCGTTCCCGGCCCGACGGTGCAGCAGGCCTGCGCCACCAGCGCGCGGGCGCTGCAGATGGCGGCGGCGGAAGTCGCCCAAGGCAGCGCCGGCTGCGCCCTGATCGTCTGCGCCGACCGCATGTCCAACGGTCCGATCGTCTACTATCCGGACGCGACGGCGCCGGGCGGCCGCGGCATCACCGAGAGCTGGACGCTCGACAACTTCGGCCACGATCCCTACGCCAGGAACGCCATGATCGACACGGCGGAGAACGCCTCGGCGCGCCTCGGCATCGGCGCCGCCGAGCTGAACGAAGTCACGCTGGCCCGCTTTGCCCAGTACCAGGCCGCGCTTGCCGACGACCGCGCCTTCCAGCGCCGCTACATGATCGAGGCGCCGCTCTCCGACTCCGGCTTCCGCAAGCAGACCGGCACGCTCGCCGTCGACGAAGGCATCTTTCCGACCACCGCCGAAGGGCTGGTGAAACTCAAGCCGGTCAAGCCGAACGGCACCCACACCTTCGGCACGCAGACCCACCCGGCCGATGGCAATGCCGGCATGATCGTCACCACGCGCGAGATGGCGCGCGAACTCTCCGCCAACCCGGCCATCGAGGTCGAGCTGCTCGGCTTCGGCCAGGCGCGCGTCGAGAAGGGCTACATGCCGCTGGCGCCTGTGCCCGCCGCGCAGACGGCGCTGAAGCAGGCCGGCCTGTCCATCAAGGACGTTGATGCGGTGAAGTCGCACAACCCCTTCGCCGCCAACGACATCGCCTTCGCCCGCGCGACCGGCTTCCCGCTGGAAAAGATGAACAACTACGGCTGCTCGCTCATCTGGGGCCATCCGCAGGGCCCGACCGGCCTGCGCTCGGTCATCGAGCTGATCGAGGAACTGTCCCTGCGCGGCGGCGGCCTCGGCCTGTTCACCGGTTGTGCGGCGGGGGACTCGGGCATGGCGCTGGTGCTGCGCGTGTCGCAGGCGGGCAGGCGGTAGCGCAGTGCAGTGAAGGTGCAACACGGTTCATAGAAGGCTCACTATTCAACCGAAGCATCGAGAAGGAGGTGACAATGAACAAATCGGCATGGTGTTTTCTGGCCTTGTGCGCGGCCGGTATGGTGCGGGCCGAAACGGGCGTGATGGACGGCAAGATCGTCATCGGCCAATCCATCGGGCTCAGCGGACCGGTGGCAGGCGTTGCACAGGACATCACTTCCGGCCTCGCCGCCTACGTCCATCATGCCAACAAGCGGGGCGGCATCCATGGCCG
>JADFDL010000187.1 GCA_018262875.1 Rhodocyclaceae bacterium
GTGAGATCATTTCACTCTTGAAAAACCCCGTTTCAACCACGAAGAAGCAGTCATGACACAGCAACCCCTGGAAAACGTCCGCATCGGCGCCTTCGACCTGATGCCCTCCCCGGAGGAAATCCACGCCCGCGTGCCGCTGTCCGAAAAGGCCTCGGACACCGTCTTCGCCGGCCGCGAGATCATCAAGGCCATCCTCTCACGCCGTGACCCGCGCATCTTCATCGTCGTCGGCCCCTGCTCCATCCACGATCCGGTCGCCGGCTACGACTACGCCCAGCGCCTGAAGAAGCTGGCCGACGAGGTGAGCGACACCCTGGTCCTGGTCATGCGCGTGTATTTCGAGAAGCCGCGCACCTCGACCGGCTGGAAGGGCTACATCAACGACCCCTACATGGATGATTCCTTCCACATCGAGGAAGGCATGGAGAAGGCGCGCGAATTCCTGCTCAGGGTGAACGAGCTGGGCCTGCCCGCCGGCACCGAGGCGCTCGACCCGATCGCGCCGCAGTACCTGGGCGACCTCATCACCTGGACCGCCATCGGCGCCCGCACCTCCGAATCGCAGACGCACCGCGAGATGTCCTCCGGCCTGTCCACCCCGGTCGGCTTCAAGAACGCCACCGACGGCGACATCACTCCCGCCATCAACGCCATCAAGTCGGCCGCCAGCCCGCACAGCTTCCTCGGCATCAACATGCAGGGGCGCTCGGCCATCGTGCGCACGCAGGGCAACGCCTACGGCCACGTCGTGCTGCGCGGCGGCGACGGCCGCTCCAACTTCGACACCGTCAGCGTCTGCATGGTCGAGCGCGCGCTGGCCAAGGCGAAGATCGCGCCGAACATCGTCATCGACTGCTCGCACGCCAACTCGCTGAAGGACCCGGCGCTGCAGCCGCTGGTGATGTCGGACTGCACGCACCAGATCCGCGAAGGTAACCAGTCCATCGTCGGCCTGATGATCGAGAGCAACATCGAGGGCGGCAACCAGCCGATTCCAGAGGATCTCTCCCAACTGAAGTACGGCTGCTCCGTCACCGACGCCTGCGTCGACTGGCCCGCCACCGAAACCATGATCCGCAAGGCCCGCGAGGTGCTGAAGGACATCCTGCCGAACCGCAACGCCTGACAGAAGAAGAAACACCATGTCGCTCATCAAGCCCTTCCGCGGCCTGCGCCCCGCGCCCGGCCGCGCCGCCGAAATCGCCGCCCCGCCCTATGACGTGCTGTCCGCCGAGGAGGCGCGAGTGCGCGCCGCCGGCAAGCCGAACAGCTTCCTGCACATCTCCAAGGCCGAGATCGACCTGCCGCCGGAGATTGACCACTACTCACCGCCGGTGTACGCCAAATCGCGCGAGAACTTCGACCGCATGATCCGGGAGGCCGTGTTGAAGCAGGACGACGCGCCCTGCTACTACGCCTACCGCCTGACGATGGGTGAACACAGCCAGACCGGCCTGGTCGCCGCCGCCTCGGTGGCCGACTACGACAGCAATCGCATCCGCAAGCACGAGTTCACGCGGCCGGACAAGGAGGACGACCGCGTGCGCCAGATCGAGGCGCTCAACGCCCAGACCGGGCCGGTGCTGCTGGCGCATCCCGACGCGCCCGAAGTCGACGCCCTCCTGGCGCAGGCGTCGGCCGGCGAACCCGACGCCGATGTCACTGCCGACGACGGCATCCGCCATACCCTCTGGGCCATCCGCGACGCCGCCGTCCTGCAGCGACTGACTTTTGCCTTCGACGCCATGCCGGCACTCTACATCGCCGACGGCCACCACCGCTCCGCCGCCGCCTCGCGCGTGGCCGCCGCGCGCCGCGCGAAGAACGCGCACCACACGGGAGCGGAGGACTACAACTACTTCCTCGCCGTCATCTTCCCGCACCACCAGATGCGCATCATGGATTACAACCGCGTGGTGAAGGACCTCAACGGCCTCAGCACGATGGGCTTCCTCGCGCGCCTGACCGAGCGCTTTGTCGTCTCGATCTGCTCGCCGCGCTACCGGCCGATGCAGCGCGGCGAGTTCAGCCTCTACCTGCCCGGCCAGTGGTACCGCCTGACCATCCACCCGCATCTCATCCCGACCGACGACCCGGTCGCGCGGCTCGACGTCAGCCTGCTCTCGGAAAGCCTGCTCGGCCCGGTACTCGGCATCAAGGACCTGCGCCGCGACAAGCGCATCGACTTCGTCGGCGGCATCCGCGGCCTGGAAGAACTGGAGCGGCGCGTCGACAGCGGCGAGATGGCGGCGGCCTTCGCGCTCCACGCGACCGACATGGAGGACCTGATGTCGGTCGCCGACGCCGGCGAGGTGATGCCGCCGAAGTCCACCTGGTTCGAGCCCAAGCTGGCCGACGGGCTGGTGTCGCACGTGCTGGATTGAGCCGTTCCGTGCAAGAAAAAAAGGCCGCCCAAGGGCGGCCTTTTTGCTGGCCTTCTGTTCAGTGCAGGTCGACGGCGTAGCGCTTCAGCGCTTCGAGCGGGATCAGGTCCAGCGTCGCCTCGTTGGTGGCGTTGAGCACCACCTGCGGCGCCTTGCCGGCCTGCAGGGCCTCGACCCAACGCGCCGCGCACAGGCACCAGCGCTGGCCCGGCTGCACGCCAGGGAAGTCGAATTCCGGCCTCGGCGTCGACAAGTCGTTGCCGCGCGCCTTCGAGAAGGCGAGGAATTCCTCGCTGGCGACGATGCAGACGGTGTGGCGGCCGATGTCCTCAGCCGAGGTGTCGCAACAGCCGGTGCGGAAGAAGCCGGTCACCGGCGCCTCGCTGCAGACGCCGAGCGGGCCGCCGAGCACGTTGCGCTGCAGGCCGCCCTCGTCGCGATTCATTCCTTTTCCTCTATCCAGGCGGCCTGGATTGCTTCGAGGATTTTTTCCCCGCAATGTCCGGGATCGTCGTCGAAATCCGGCAGCGCCCTCACCCAGTTCATCAGGTCGACGAAATTGATCTTCATCGGGTCGACGTCCGGGTGGGCATCGGCCAGCTCGATGGCGATGTCGCTGATGTCGGTCCACTTCATAGTGCGTTCATCCTGTAGGTTTTCCCCACTCCCGCCAGCGGGAGAGGGAGAAAATCATTTCTTGTGAGCCTCGCTCACCATGTTGATGGTGTATTTCGGGATTTCCACTACCAGCGGCGTCTGCGTCACGAGCGCCTGGCAGGACAAACGCGAATTCGGCTCCAGACCCCAGGCCTTGTCGAGCATGTCCTCCTCCTTTTCCTCGGCCTCGGCCAGCCCCTCCAATCCCTCGCGCACAATGACGTGGCAGGTGGTGCAGGCGCAGGATTTCTCGCAGGCGTGCTCGATCTCGATGCCGTTTTGCAGGAGGCCGTCGCAGATGGAAGTGCCGGGGGCGACGTCGATCACCGTGCCGTCCGGGCACAGTTCGACATGCGGGAGAACGATGATCTGGGTCATATCTTGAACTCGACTATTTTCTGTCCGGTGAGCGCGCGCTTGATGCCCTGGTCCATGCGGCGGGCAGCGAAATCCTGGGTGGCGGCGTTGAGCGAGTCGATGCCGGCCTTGATGGCGCGGTGGTCGCTGCCGGCGATGCGCATTTTCAGCGAAGCAATTTCTTCGTCGATGTCGGCGCGTTCGCTTGCACGCAACAGGCGGCCGTCCGCGGCGAGTGCCGCCTCGACGGCCTCGACCAGGCGCTCGGCCTCGACCTGCTGCTCGCGCAGATTGCGCGCCTGCACGTCGTCTCCAACGTGGTCGATCGACTCTTTCAGCATGCCGGCAATCTCGCCGTCCGTGAGGCCGTAGGACGGCTTCACCATGATGGAGGCCTCGACGCCCGAGGTCATCTCGCGCGCCGATACGGCCAGCAGGCCGTCGGCGTCGACCTGGAAGGTGACGCGGATGCGGGCCGCCCCGGCCACCATCGGCGGGATCCCGCGCAACTCGAACTTGGCCAGCGAGCGGCAGTCGGAGACCAGCTCGCGCTCGCCCTGGACGACGTGAAAGCTCATCGCCGTCTGGCCGTCCTTGAAGGTAGTGAACTCCTGCGCCTTGGCGATCGGGATGGTCGAGTTGCGCGGAATCACCTT
>JADFDL010000188.1 GCA_018262875.1 Rhodocyclaceae bacterium
CCATCTTGTGCCCGCTCCAGCGGCCGAGGTGCTGGTCGGGGAAGAACAGCACCTTTTCCCGCTGCGCGAACGACCACTCGAGGATTTTCGGCGCGTTGCTGGAGGTGCATACGATGCCGCCGTGCTCGCCGCAGAAAGCCTTCAGGTCGGCGGCCGAATTGATGTAGGTGACGGGGGTAAACAGCATGTCGGGATCGCCGGTGGCGGCCTCCAGCTCGCGCCAGCAGCGTTCCACCTTGGCCAGGCTGGCCATGTCCGCCATCGAACAACCCGCAGCGAGGTCCGGCAGGATGGCAACCTGTTCCGGCTTGGAGAGGATGTCCGCTACTTCCGCCATGAAATGCACGCCGCAGAAGACGATGAATTCGGCATCGGATTGCGCGGCCAGGCGCGACAGCTTGAGCGAATCGCCGGTAAGGTCGGCGTGGCGATAGACGTCGGCGCGCTGGTAGTGGTGGCAGAGCAGGACGGCGCGGCTGCCGAGCCGCGCGCGTGCGGCGAGGATGCGTTCCTGCGCCTGCTCATCGGCGAGAGCGTTGAAACGGTCGAACTGGATGGCGGCTTGCATGTTTCTCTTCCGGTCTTGGGAGTTGCCGAACTCGCTAATTTAGCAAATTTGACGGGGAATCCTTCAGCTTTGTTGCCAAGGCAGCCCGGCGGCACGCCAGCCGCCCACCTTGCCGCGCTGTCCTCCGGCGTCCTTGTCGCCCTCGAATCCCTCCAGCACGTTGTAGCAGTCCGGGAAGCCGGCTTCGGTTGCCAGCGCAGCGGTGCGATGCGAACGGTGGCCGCTGCGGCAGATGAACAGGAGCAGCGATTCGTGACTGACCTGGCGCTTGAGTTCATCCAGAAAATGCGGGTTCAGGGAAAACCCAGGATAGAACTGCCATTCGATCTCGACCGCACCGGGAATGCGGCCGACGAAATCCAGTTCGGCGCGCGTGCGCACATCCACGAGTTTGGCGCCCGGGGCAAGCTGCAGGATTTCGCAGGCCTCACCCGGCGTGAGAGCCCCCTCGTAAGACAGATCCAGCGCCCGGGCGCGTTGCTGAGCCAGGGCCAATATATCGCTGAGTTTTCCCATTGTCGCTGCGGCGATTAGAATGACGGAACAAGTATAAGTGAAGCCCCCATGTCCGTCGAAGAATCCCTGCTGCATGCCGAGCCGGCCGATCCACAGCGCTATCGCGAGGCGAGCCGCGCCACCTGGATCTCGGCGGCGCTCAATCTGGCTCTGACCGTCGCCCAGCTGATCGTCGGCTGGCTGGCCCACTCACAATCGCTGATCGCCCACGGCCTGCATTCGTTTACCGACCTGCTGTCGGATTTTCTCGTGCTTTACGCCAACCGCAAGGGCAGCGATCCGGCCGACCGCGAGCACCCCTATGGCCATGCCCGTGTCGAGACGGCCGCCACGCTGATCCTGGGCGCGTCCTTGGCCGCGATCGGCTTCGGCATCCTCTGGGAGGCGACGCTGCGCCTGCAGCAGGTCGCCGACCTGCCATCGGTCGGGGTGACAGCCCTGTGGGTGGCGATGGCCACCGCGGCTTTGAAGGAAATTTTGTTTCGTTATCTTCTGCGCGTGGCGGATCGCTTGCGCTCGCCCATGCTGGCGGCCAACGCCTGGCATACACGCGCCGATGCTGCCTCGGCACTGGTCGTGGTGGTCGGCATCGCCGGCGCCCTGATGGGCTGGAAATTCCTCGATTTGCTGGCCGCCGCCATCATGGGTTTCATGATCCTGCGCATGGGCCTCAAGCTGGCCTGGGAATCCCTGCAGGAGTTGATCGACACCGGCCTCGACAAGGACAAAGTCGAGGCCATCCGCTGCACGCTGCGGGACACGCCGGGCGTGCTGGGCCTGCATGAACTGCGCACCCGGCGCATGGCGCACCAGGCCCTCGTCGATGCCCATGTGCTGGTCGATCCGCGCATCAGCGTCTCCGAGGGCCATCGTTTGGGTGAGCGCGCGCGGCAGCGGGTGCTCGATGCGCATCCCGAGGTGGCCGACGTGCTGGTGCATATCGATGCCGAGGAAGACCAGGCGCTCATGAGCAACAGTTCCGATCTCCCCGACCGCGACGTGCTCATGGCACATCTGATCGGCTTGCTGGGAGAGGAAGCGCCGGGGGTCGAACGAACGCTGCTGCACTATCTTGGCAACCGGGTCGAGGCGGACATTTTCCTGCCCCGGGAGGCCTGCCTCGATACGGTGCGCATGGCGAGGCTGGAGCAGCGCATCGCCGGAAGATTGCCTGGCGACCCCTACTTTCGGGCCATCTCGCTGAATTGTCGGATTGCACCAAAGTAGTGCATGAATTGGCCATTCCGCACCGGGCTGGTGCCTGTGTCTTGCCGCCTCGTGAGCTTCTCCCTTGTGGCACAATGGCGTTCTTATTCCGGGGCATTGGCACAGTTTCTGCTAAAGCCGTCTGCACACAGTTTTTTGTTCGTATTCCCGAATTCGGTTCAATCTCTAGGAGAGAGTGATGTCGCCTCAAGACGTTCTCAAGCTGGTCAAGGACAGGGAAGTCAAATTCGTTGATTTCCGCTTCACGGATACCCGCGGCAAGGAGCAGCACGTCGGCGTGCCGGTCAAGCATTTCGGCGCCGACAAGTTCGAGTCCGGCCACGCTTTCGACGGCTCGTCGATCGCCGGCTGGAAGGGCATCCAGGCCTCCGACATGCTGCTGATGCCGGATGCGACCTCCGCCTACATCGACCCGTTCATGGACGAGACCACCTTGGTCATCTCCTGCGACGTGGTCGAGCCGGCCGACGGCAAGGGCTATGACCGCGATCCGCGCTCCATCGCCAAGCGCGCCGAAGCCTATCTCAAGTCCACTGGCCTGGGCGATGTCGCCTACTTCGGCCCCGAGCCCGAGTTCTTTATTTTCGACTCCGTCGAGTGGTCGGTCGACATGTCCGGCTCCTACTCGAAAGTCTTCTCCGAGGAGGCCGCCTGGGCCTCCGCCGACAAGTTCGACGGCGGCAATACCGGCCATCGCCCCACCGTCAAGGGCGGCTATTTCCCGGTGCCGCCGGTCGACAGCCTGAACGACATCCGCGCCGCCATGTGCCTGGCGCTGGAAGCCTGCGGCGTCGAGGTGGAAGTGCACCACCATGAAGTCGCCACCGCCGGTCAGTGCGAGATCGGCACCCTGTTCAACACCCTGGTGCGCCGTGCCGACCAGACACAAGTGCTGAAGTACATCGTGCACAACGTCGCCCACAGCTACGGCAAGACGGCCACCTTCATGCCCAAGCCCATCGTCGGCGACAACGGCTCCGGCATGCATGTGCACCAGTCGATCTGGAAGGGCGGCAAGAACCTGTTTGCCGGCAACGGCTACGCCGGCCTGTCGGAGTTCGCCCTCTACTACATCGGCGGCATCATCAAGCATGCCCGGGCGCTGAACGCCATCACCAACCCTGGCACCAATTCCTACAAGCGCCTGGTGCCGGGTTTTGAGGCTCCGGTCAAGCTGGCCTACTCGGCGCGCAACCGTTCCGCGTCGATCCGTATTCCTTACGTTCAGAGCGACAAGGCGCGCCGCATCGAGGTGCGCTTCCCGGATCCGACCGCCAACCCGTATCTGGCCTTCACCGCGCTGATGATGGCCGGCCTGGACGGCATCCAGAACAAGATCCATCCGGGCGACCCGGCCGACAAGAACCTCTACGACCTGCCGCCGGAAGAGGATGCCAAGATCCCGACCGTCTGCTCCTCGCTCGACCAGGCGCTCGACTACCTCGACAAGGATCGCGAGTTCCTCACCCGCGGCGGCGTCTTCTCCAACGAGATGATCGATGCCTACATCGAGCTGAAAATGGAAGAAGTCACGCGTTTCCGCATGACGACCCATCCGGTCGAATACGACATGTACTACAGCCTGTAATCCGGCCTGCTTCGTGAAAAGGACGGCTACGGCCGTCCTTTTTTGTTTACTTCCTGGCTTTAAAAGCGTTTGTAAAGAACCAAGTCTTCGCATACACTTGAAGCGGGTTCTCGTTTTTAAGGCGGAACATCATGAATATTTTGAATAAATTGCTT
>JADFDL010000018.1 GCA_018262875.1 Rhodocyclaceae bacterium
CGACAAGAGCGTGTGGGAGGCGATTTCCGGCGGCGCCGACATCCTCACCGTCGGCAGGTACGAAACGCCCTCGCGCGCCTATATCGGCCGCTTCAACTTCAAGGGCGCCGACCAGCAGAAGCTTGTCGGCAACCTCTCCGGCGGCGAGCGCGGCCGCCTGCACCTGGCGAAGACGCTGATCGAAGGCGGCAACGTGCTGCTGCTCGACGAGCCCTCCAACGACCTCGACGTCGAAACCCTGCGCGCGCTGGAGGATGCCTTGCTTGAATTCGCCGGCTGCGTGCTGGTGATCTCGCACGACCGCTGGTTCCTCGACCGCATCGCCACCCACATCCTTGCCTGCGAAGGCGAGTCGCAGTGGACCTTCTTCAACGGCAACTACCACGAGTACGAGGCCGACAAGGTCAAGCGCCTGGGCGAGGAGGGCGCCAAGCCGAAGCGCCTGCGCTACAAGCCGCTGAAAGGCTGACATGCGCGCGACGATCCTGGAACGAATCGCCTTGTTCGCCTGCTGCCTGGGCCTGGCCGCGGCTGCGCAGGCTTCTGAAGAGGCGGGTCTCGCCGCCGTGCGCGATCTGGGCCGCCTCAACGGCAATGCGCTTGCCTGCGGGCAGAAGGACACGGCCGCCTGGGTGAGAGTGCTCATGCTCAACCACGCGCCCAAGACCCGCACCTACGGCGAGGCTTACGAAGGGGGCACGCAGGAAACCTTTGCCGCCCATGGCCGTGGCGAGCCCTGCGCAGCACCGGCCGTGCTGGCCGCCAGGCTCGATGCCGTCACGCAGCGCCTGAAGGCTGCGCTGCCGGTGCCCGGCCAGGTGCCGCAGGGGCACAACAGTCCCGCGGAAAGCGTGCCGAACGCCGTCGTGCCGCGCTATCTGCTGCAGGATCCGAACGGCCGGGCGGTGACGAACGAGGACTTCCTCGGCCGTTTCCAGTTGGTTGCCTTCGGTTACACCTCCTGCCCCGATGTCTGCCCGACCACGCTGCTGGAAATGAAGGAGGTGCTGAAACTCCTCGGCGACAAGGCTGCGCAACTGCAAGCGATTTTCATCACGGTCGATCCCGAGCGCGACAGCGACCAGGTGCTGCGCGAATACACCGCCGCCTTCGATCCGCGCATCCTGGGATTGCGCGGCTCCGAGGCGCTGACCCGCCGCGCCGCCGCCGAGTTCAGGATGCGCTATGAAAAGGTGCGCGACCCGGCCGCGCCGCCGGGCAGCTATACGGTGGACCACTCCGCCGGCATGGTGCTGCTCGGCCTGGACGGACGCGCCGTCGTCCGTTTCGCCTATGCCACGCCGGCAAAGCTGATGGCCGAACGGATAGGTGTTCTGATGCAAGAGGGCGGTCCGCACCAGTTTCCGCGCCGGCGATGACGGGACGTATGCCGGCCCTGTTCGTCGGGCACGGCAGCCCGATGAACACGCTGGAGGACAACCGTTTCACTGCAGCCTGGCGGCGCATCGGACAAGCGCTGCCGCGACCTGCCGCGGTGCTGGTCGTGTCGGCGCACTGGTACCTTCGCGGCACTGCGGTTACGGCGATGGATGCGCCGAGGACGATTCACGATTTCCAGGGTTTCCCGCAGGAACTCTTCGCATTCCGTTATCCCGCTCCGGGAAGCCCGGCGCTGGCTGCGCGCGTGCGCGAACTCTTGCAGCCACTGGAAGTGGCGGCGGATCATTCCTGGGGGATCGATCACGGCGCCTGGTCGGTGCTCGCGCACTTGTTCCCGGCGGCGGATATCCCGGTGGTGCAACTGAGCATCGATCGCACCCGGCCGGCACGATTCCACTTTGAAACCGGGGAGCGCCTCGCCGCACTGCGCGACGAGGGCGTGCTGATCCTGGGAAGCGGCAACGTCGTGCACAACCTCGGCATGCTCCGATGGGACGCGCCGGAAGCCGCCTATGACTGGGCGCAGCGTTTCGAGCAGGCCGTCAAGGACCGCTTGTTGCAACGCGGCCATGCAGCCCTGGTCAACTGGGAACAACTTGACGCGCAGGCGCGGCTTGCGGTGCCGACGCCAGAACATTACCTGCCGCTGCTCTACTGCATTGCTGTACAGCGGGAAGACGAGCCGGTGAGCTTTCCGGTCGAGGGCATGGACATGGGCTCCCTCAGCATGCTGACAGTCGGCATCGGCGCCATCCGAGGGTTACAATTCCCGCAACCATAGCGTCAGCAAAGGAGTCGATCATGGCCGCATCGAAATCGCAGCGCTGGGCCGTCATTGGGCTGGCCATCGTCGTCAGCCTGGTCGTGCTGGTCGCCGGCGGACTGTATTTCGGCGCCAAGGCGCTCAAGGGCAAGGTCGAACAGGCGCTCGGGCCGGAGAGCGAGATCGGTGAAATCCGCCTCGGCCTGACTGCCGTCGAAATCGTCAAGCTGCGCATCAAGGCGCCTTCGGGCTGGCCGGCGCCGGACACGCTGCGCGCCGAGCGCATCCGCATCGCGCCCGACCTGCTCGGGCTGCTGTCCGCCCGGGTGAATATCTCCAGCATTGTCATCGAGGGCGGCTATGTCTCCACGTCTCGCAGCGCCGACGGCAAGCTGCGCGTCGTGCCCAGCCTGCTGGAAAAGAAGGATGACAAGAAAGAGGGCGGCAAGGGACCGGAAGTGGGCATTGGCGTCATCGAGCTGAAGGACGGCGTGATGGAGTTCTTTGACGCCACGGTGAGGAAACCGGCCCACAGGATTCGCCTGGAGCAGTTGCAGGCGAAAGTGACGGATCTTCACCTGCCCGAGTTGAAGGCCAGGTCGCAGCTTCATCTCGACGGCGTGCTGAAAGGCGTCAGGAGCGACGGCAAGATCCTCATCGACGGCTGGATGGAGTTCGCCAGCAAGGATTCCGTCATCAGCAACACCCTGCGCGGCGTCGACCTCATCGCCCTGCAACCCTATCTGCTCAAGGCGTCGGAAACCGGCGTCAGGAAAGGCAGGCTGGATCTCGATCTGAAATCCACCATCAAGGCCAACCACCTCAACGCACCCGGCACGTTAACGCTCAATGGCCTTGAACTGGAGTCCGGCGGTACTTTCATGGGCATGCCGCGGGCCGCGGTGGTCGGTCTCATGAAGGACAAGAACGACAGGATTGCCGTCAAGTTCACGCTTGACGGCAAGCTCGACGACCCGAACTTCAAGCTGAACGAAGGTTTCTCCACCCGCGTCGCCTCGTCGCTCGGGGATGTCATGGGCGTAAGCGTCGAAGGCCTGGCAAAGGGCGCCGGTTCGTTGGGGCAAAAGGGTGTGGAAGCAGCCGGCGGCGCCGTCGAGGGCGTCGGCAAGGCTGTCAAAGGCATCTTCGGCAAGTAGGCGAAGGCTGCGCTGCCGGGGGTGTTTGGTGGGCGGCTAGGAGCGTTCTGCGAGCCAGTCCCTGATCCGCTCATACACCTGCGTCCGGCAAAGCAGATCGAGATGGCCGGTTGCATGGGCGATCCATTGCCGGTCTGGCGGGAACATCAGGTTGCGGTCGTCTTCCGCATGGCAGCCGAGTGCGCTCGCCAGCGGCACCAGCCCGTCGCCGATCAGTCTGTCTTTCAGATCGCCCGCCTGCTTGCCGGTGGTCCCGGCAATCGCATAGCACAGCACGTCTTCGGGCAATGGGACCACCGCGTGGTGGCCGGCGGAACGGGCAAAGCGGTCGCGGCCGTGCCAGTCCTCGTCGAGCAAATAAGTGTGGCGCAAGTCCGTGATGCCCGCGCTGCGGATCTTGCCCAGGCGTGACAGGGGCGCGGTGTAGGGGCTGGCGCCCAAGGTGATGTCGATCAAGTTGCCGCCGCGCTCCATCGGCGCGCCGTGGTGAGGCGTGCCGAGAAATACGAGCTTCTTCAGTCGCTGCGGCCAGGCGTGGCCCGCCGCCGTGCCGTAATGCCAGGCGCTGCGCGCCAGCAGGCCGCCCATGCTGTGGCCGAGGATGGTCAGTTCCTTGACCGGAACCGGCCAGTGGGCGAGCAGGGCTTCGAGCAGGTCGGCGAATTCGCGTCCGTTGACGGAGATATGGCGGCCGCTGTTGTAGTGCAGATAGACGCTTGTGCAGCCGAGGTCGCGCGCCAGTGCGGCGCCGTGGTCGTGGCCCTGCCGCATCCACTGCAAGTCGTTCATGCACAGGCCGTGCGCCAGGACCAGCAGCTTGCCGCCGGCATTCGGGATGGCGGAAGAGAGCGCCGTCTTGTCGAGTTGCAGCGGGCGTCCGTCGCGGCGCAGGCGCATGTGGATGGCCAGCGGATTTCCGCTGGCTTCGAGATAGTCGCCGAGGACGCCGTTGAGCACTGCCAGAATCGCCTCGCGTTCGGGTGAGGACTGCTTTTCGCCGAACAGCGGAACCAATCGTCCCAGCACCGCATCGAGCCCGCCGCCGACCAGTCGCGTCATGCCGCGGACGCTGCGATAAACCAGCCCCGTAATGCCTGTCGTGCGCCCCGACTTCGGCTTGCCGAGAATGGCCGGCGTGCTGGCGATGTTGTGGTGCATCGCCTCGACAAGATCGGTCAGTCCGCCGACGGCGTCAATCGTCAGCCGGCTGAAGCCGCGGAGATCGGAGGGGTGGAGGTGGGATTTGCGTGTCATGGGTTCGATCCCATCCGCGGCACGGGCGGATCCGGGTAGGCGAGGCGTTACATTCTATTGCAATTGCTTACAGCACCGCCCGCTATTGGCCGGCTAGCATGACCTCACCACAATCCAAGACGCAGGAGACTTCAATGAGCAAGCGCAATCGTTCGATCCTGGCAGGCATCATGGGAGTGGCGATGCTGTCCATGTCGTCAGGCGCGTTCGCGCATGATCGTGGCAGGCACGGCGGACATCCAGGACACGGCTGGGGGCATTACCAGCACCACCACCACGATCATCACCGCTACAGGGTGGTTCGCGAGCGTGTTGTCATCCACCCGCCCCCGCCCGTGATCTACGCGCAGCGGGCCTACTACGGGCCGCCGGCGATTGTCATCGGCGTCGATCTCCCGCCGCTGCTGCTCAGGCTGCGCTGAGGTTTCCGTCGGCACGCGGCCGGGGTGTGTGTATCATTCCGGTTCCACCCTGCAGCAACGGAACCGGCCATGGCAGACCTCTCCGATCACGACATGCCACCAACGGCTTGCACGGGTATCGGCATCCCGCGCCAGAATGCCTTCGATGTCGCCGCCTTCGAGCGGGCCATCACCGACCTGCTCGCCGCCTGCGGCATTGCGCCGGACATGAAGCACATGGGCCGCACCGCGGAGCGCGTGCGCACGCTGTGGCAGAAACGCCTGCTGGGCGGCTACGACATGGACCCGGCCGAGGCGCTCGGCGAAGGTTTCGAGGACCGCCGCCGCGACATGGTGGTGGTGCGCGGCATTGCCGTGCATGGCGTCTGTCCGCACCACCTGGTGCCCTTCCGCGGCGTGGCGCATGTCGCCTATCTTCCGGGCGGGCGCCTGCACGGCTTCGGCCGCATCGCCCGCATGGTGGATGCCATCGGCCACCGCTTCACCTACCAGGAATGGATGACGCGCGACATCGCCGAGGCGCTGGTGACGCACGGCAAGGCGGCCGGCGGGGCTTGCGTGGTCGAGGCCGAGCAGCTCTGCCTGCTGCTGGGCGAAGATCGGCGCGGCGACGAGCGCGTGGTGACGCAGGCCTTTACCGGCGCGTTCGAGCAGTCGGATCAGTTGCGCACGGAATTCCTTCGAGCGATCGGCGGAAGAGTGTCATGAACGAATTCATGCGGCAGGTGATTTCCGTCGATGCTCATCAACATGTCGTCGCCCGCTTCTTCATGCCGGCGGATGAGCCCAGGGCCGCGGTGCTCGTCGTGCCGGCGATGGGCGTCACGCAGGCGTTTTACGCGCCCTTCGCGCACTGGCTGGCGACACAGGGCTTTCTCGTGGCGACCTTCGACTACCGCGGCATCGGCCAGTCGCGCCACGGCAGCCTGCGCAAGGTGTCGACCGACATCCTCGACTGGGCGCGGCTGGACTGTGCGGCAATGATCGATGCGATGGCGACGCGCGTCGGCGACAAGCCGCTCTACTGGGTGGGCCACAGCCTGGGCGGGCAGATCCTGCCTTTCGTGCCGAATCGCCAGCGGGTGTCGCGCGTGGTGACGGTGGCCACCGGCAGCGGCTACTGGCGCGAGAACACGGCGGCCTTGCGCCGCACGTCATGGTGGCTGTGGTTCGTCGCGGCGCCGCTGTCGGTGCGCCTGTTCGGCTATTTTCCCGGCAAGCGCCTGCGCAAGGTGGGCGACCTGCCGCGCGGCGTGATGGAGCAATGGCGGCGCTGGTGCCTCGACCCGGAATACGCCGTCGGCGTCGAAGGCGAGTCGGCACGCGCGCTGTACGCCGCCGTGGAGACGCCGATCGTCTCGCTGTCCTTCACGGACGACGAGTTCATGTCGCTGCGCAACACCGAATCGATACACGGCCAGTACGCCAACGCCCGGCGCACCATGAAGCGCATCGCGCCGAAGGAGATCGGCGAGAAGCGCATCGGCCATTTCGGCTTTTTCAAGCCGAAGTACGAGCACTCGTTATGGCGGGCCTATCTGCTGCCGGAGTTGGCCTGAGCGCCGTCGTTCCCGCGGAAGCGGGAATCCACTGCCATGGATACCCGCTTCCGCGGGGATGACGTCATAGGTTCTTGTGCGAGCCGTCGCACAGCGGCTTGTTCGCCGAGTGCTTGCAGCCGCAGAACCACACCTTTTCCGATTTCTCCGCCTTGTATTCCACTGGCGTGAATTCAGTGCCCTTGTGCGAGCCGTCGCACAGGGGCTGACTTTTGCTTTTTCCGCAGGCGCACCACCAGTAACTTTTGCCGGCTTCCACGTCCACGGCGTAGGGGGCTTTCTGGGGGATGTCGGGATTGTTCATATCGGTCTCCACTTTGATGGGGGTATCAGGATGTTCGTTTGACATTGAATAATACCTGACTAATAATATCAAGTATAAAGAAAAACCCCAATCCCGACAGAGAGAACACATCATGATCGTCATCAACGGCAAAGAGATCGAGACCGACGCGGAAGGCTACCTGGCGCAACTGGACGACTGGTCGGAGGATATCGCCAGCCACCTGGCGCAGCAGGACAACCTGCCGCTCACGGCAGACCACTGGAAGCTGCTCAACTGGATCCGCGCCTACTACCAGGAGAACGGCACGGCGCCGAACCTGCGCGTCATGCAGAAGCTGCTCAAGGATGAATTGGGCGAGGAGTGGTCGGACAAGCGGCGCCTGTTCGATCTGTTCCCCTACGGCCCGGCCAAGCAGGGCGCGCGCTACGCCGGCATGCCGAAGCCGACCGGCTGCGTCTGAATACGTTCTAATGCAACCCGGCCTGCCCGACCCTGGGCGGCGCCGGGCTTTCCAGTTCCTGCCCGAGTTCCCAGTCGCTGTGGGCGACGGCCTTCTGCAGCATCGCCAGTGTGCCGTGAATGCCGCGCACGTCGAGCACGAAGTTGAGCGTGCGCTTGTTTCCCAGCACCAGTGCCACGGACGCATTCTGCTCCTGTAATTGAACCTCGCATCCGGTCGCCAGGACGGGGTCGGCGCCGAAGGGCAATGCGCCGGCCTTGTCCTCGAAGCGCTCGCCGAAATCGACATCCGCCGTGCGCGCCTCGCGCTGGAACTCCTGGATGGCGCGGGCGCCCGGCGCGACGTAGCCGCTTTGCGGATTTTCCAGCCCGAGCAGCCGGCGCTCCGCTCCCCCCAGTTCGCGGGCCAGCTTGCGCACGACGCGCCGCGTCAGCCAGATGCGGAACTCCTCCTTGCCGGTGGTGTTGAGCCGCAGCAGGATGCGATCCTCCGCCGCCATGAAAGTGACGTTGAGCTGCTTGATGTGATTGCCCATGGCGGAAGTTTAGCCCAGCAATGTCACGGGTTCGATGTGCACCGTGCGCTCGCCGTCGGTCAGCCAGGCCTGGCCGTCCTGGATCGTGCATTGCAGGCTCATGTTGCGGTTTGCCAGCGCGGCGAGGCCTTGCGAAGCGGCCGTCGGCAAGCTCATCACGACGAGATTGCGCAGCCGCTCCAGCTTGTCGCGGTTCTGGTTCCACCAGAGGTCGGCGCCGCGCCCGCCGTAGCACAGCACGGCGACGCGATTCGCCTTGCCGCAGGCCTTGCGGATTTCGCGCTCGTCGGGCAGGCCGACCTCGATCCACAGGTCGATGGCGCCGGTGAGGTCTTTCTTCCAGAGATCGGGCTCGTCCTCAGCGGAAAGACCTTTGCCGAAAGCCAGATACTCTTCGGCATACAGGGCGAACGCCAGCAGCCGCACCATCATGCGCTCGTCCGTCTCGGACGGATGGCGGGCCAGCGTGAGGGCGTGGCCCTGATAGTAATTGCGGTCCATGTCCGCAATCTGCAGTTCGGCCTTGAAGATGGTGGATTTAAGAGCCATGAGAAGAAGCAGCGCCCAAGCGCGCCGTGTTGTGGAGACTGACTTTCTACCACACTCCCCTTGATCGATTCGTCCCGGTTGATGACGTTGGCGAAAGTCCCTATAGTCGCGGGCTGGAACGGCGCGCTGGCGCCGGTCAGGACTTGCACGGAATTTCATGCCCACACTCGATTGGCTCCACAAGCAGCAGGCGATCAAGGCCGCCGGCCGCGTGCCCTACCGGCTGCTGAATGCCGAGAGCGTCCATGGCCAAATTGACACGGGCGCCGCCGACAACTGGCTGATCCAGGGTGACAACCTCGAAGCCCTCAAGGCGCTGCTGCCGTTCTACGCCGGCCGCGTGAAGTGCATCTACATCGATCCGCCCTACAACACCCGCAGCGCCTTCGAGCACTACGACGACAACCTGGAGCACAGCCAGTGGCTGTCGATGATGTACCCGCGCCTGGAACTGCTGCGCGAACTGCTCGCCGAGGACGGCAGCATCTGGGTGTCCATCGACGATAACGAGGCGCACTACCTGAAGGCGGTAATGGACGAGGTGTTCGGGCGGGGGAATTTTGTTACCAGCGTAATCTGGCAGAAACGGGTTTCACCTGCGAACGACGCAAAATTATTTAGCAGCGACCACGACTACGTCATCGTCTATGCGAAGCAAAAGACAGGTTGGTCGTTAAACCGGCTCAACCGAACAGAGCTGCAAAATTCTTACTACAAAAACCCAGACGAAGATCCGCGTGGCCCATGGAACTCAGTCACCTATACAGGAAACAAAAAACGTGAGGAGCGACCAAATCTGTACTACGGCATCGTCAATCCATTCACGGGCGCAACCGTATTCCCGCCAGAAACGCTGACGTGGCGATACGGGCAAGACACGCATAATAAGAATGTTGCGGAGAACTTGCTCTACTGGGGAAAAAACGGCAATTCGAAGGTGCCGAGATTCAAGATGTTCTTGGAAGACGCAGCGCCCGTTGTTCCCAGGAGCGTATGGGCTGCATCAGAGGTAGGAAGTACGCAGCAATCAATGACTGAACAGAAGGTGCTATTCAGCGAGGCATTTGGAACCCCCAAGCCAGAATTGCTTCTTGAGCGCATCCTTCACATCGCCACCAACTCCAACGACCTCGTCCTCGACAGCTTCCTCGGCTCGGGCACCACGGCGGCGGTGGCGCACAAGATGGGCCGGCGCTGGATCGGCATCGAGATGGGCGAGCATGCGCGCACGCATTGCCTGCCGCGCCTGGAGAAGGTGATCGCCGGCGAGCAGGGGGGCATTTCGCAGGCGGCGGGCTGGCAGGGCGGCGGCGGCTTCCGCTTCTTCACGCTCGGCCAGCCGGTGTTCCTCGCCGACGGCGGCATCGATCCGGAGATCCGCTTCGACACTCTGGCGGCCTGGGTCTGGTATCAGGAGACGCGCACACCGTGGAAAGTCAGTCCCTGCGGGACGGCGCCCCTCACCCCGGCCCTCTCCCCGCAAGCGGGGCGAGGGGGCGAAGGGGCGATGCCGGGCACGCCTGTGCTGGGCGTCCATGAGGGCAAGGCTTACGCGCTGCTCTACAACGGCATCCTCGGCGATCGCCGGCCTCAGGGCGGCAACGTGCTGACTTCAGCGGTTCTGGATGCGCTGAAGGCGCTGCTGCCCGACCATGCCGGGCCGTGGACGGTGTTCGGCGAATCCTGCCGCCTGTCGCCGCGGCGGCTGGCGGCCGAGGGCGTCCGTTTCAAACAGATTCCCTACGAGATCAAGGCGCGCTGACCATGAGCCTGACACTCAAGCATTACCAGACCGCGGCGCTCGACGTGCTGGCGCGGTTTTTCGATCTGTCGCGCGGGGCGGGCGATGAGGCGGCGCTGGATGCCGCCTTCCGCCAGACGCTGATCGAGCAGGAACTGCCGGCCGAGGCCATCCCGCCTTATCTGTCGCAGGGTTTTGCCGCGACGCCCTATGTCTGCCTGCGCATTCCCACCGGCGGCGGCAAGACCCTGCTCGGCGCCCATGCCGTCGCCTGCGCGGCGCGGCATTACACCGGCCAGGAGCGGCCGGTGGCGCTGTGGCTGGTGCCGACCAACACCATACGGAGCCAGACGCTCAACGCGCTGCGCCAGCCGGGCCATCCCTATCGCGAGGCGCTGGAACAGCATTTCGGCGTGGACGGCCTGCGTGTGATCGACATCACCGAGTGCGAGCAGTTGCGGCCGCAGGATTTCGGCGGCCGGGCCATCGTGGTGGTAGGCACCCTGCAGACGCTGCGCGTCGAAGACACTTCGGGCCGCGACGTGTATGCCTACAAGGAAGCCTTCGAGCCGCATTTCGAGCGGGCGCCGGAGTTGGCAGGTTTCGAGTGCGTCGAAGAAAAAGACCTCGCGGCGCAGCCGTATCTGGGCCGTGCCGACCTGGGCCGCGTGAAGCGCAGCTTCGCCAACCTGATGTACTGGCACCGTCCGATCGTGATCATCGACGAGGCGCACAACGCGCGCGGCGCCCTGAGCTACGAGACTTTCGCGCGCCTGCGGCCGGCGGCGCTGATCGAGATGACGGCGACGCCCGTGCGCAAGGGCGCGCACCGCAGCAATGTGCTCTACCACGTCTCGGCCGAGGCGCTGAAGGCGGAGCAGATGATCAAGCTGCCCATCGTGCTGCAGGCGCATCCGAACTGGCAGGAGGCGGTGCGCGACGCGCTGCTGACGCGCAAGCGCCTGGCAGCGGAGGCAGCGAACGAAGACGACTACCTGCGGCCGATCCTGTTGCTTCAGGCGGAGGACAAGGCGGGCGAGGTGACGGTGGACAAGCTGCGCGCCCATCTTGTCGAGCAGGAACATGTCGCCACGGCGCGCATCGCCGTGGCGACGGGCACGCAGCGGGAGCTGGACGGCGTGAACCTGTTCGATCCGGCCTGTCCGGTGGAGATCGTGATTACCGTAGAGGCGTTGAAGGAAGGCTGGGATTGCTCCTTCGCCTACGTATTCTGCTCCCTGCAGAAGATCGGTTCGAGCAAGGACATGGAGCAGTTGCTGGGCCGTGTGCTGCGCATGCCGTATGCGCGGCGGCGCAAGAGCGAACTGTTGAACCGTGCCTACGCCCACGTGGCCAGCGCGGAAACCCTGCAGGTGGCGAACGCGCTGGCCGACAAATTGGTGGCGATGGGCTTTGAGGAGCTGGAGGCGGCCCAGGCGGTGTTCCCCACCACGACGCCGCTGTTCGACGCGGTGGGCGGCGCTGCGGCCGGCCTCGTGCCGCCGCCGATGGAGTGGGTGCTGCCGCAGGCGCCGGCCCTGCCGGCGGCCGCGGCCGAAGCCGCCGGCATGACGCTGGAGGCGCACCCGGCAGGCGGGTTCGCACTGTGCCTGTCGCAGCCGCCGACGGCGGAGGTGCGCGACGCTCTGCTCGCCGCGCTGCCGACCAAGAAGGAGCAGGAAGCCTTCGCGCATGCGCTGGATCGCTTCGAGTTGCGCCATCAGGCGCAGATGGCGCCGTCGCTGCGCGGCGTGCCGTTCCGGCCGCTGCCCCTGCTGTGCATTCGATTGGGTGGCGAGGGCGAAGGCGGGCAGGCCGACCTCGATCTGGCGGAGAAGGAAACGCTGGTCGACCTGGCCGGCTTCTCGCTCTCGGCGCAGGCGCCGGAATTGGCGGGGTTCGTGCCGGAAGCCGACCGCAAGCCCTATTTGCTGGACGTGGAGAACGGGCACTTGCGCATCGAGCAGGAGCAGGCAGCGTATGGCGTGAACCTCGATCTGGTGCCGACCGACGTGACGGAAACCGACCTGGTGCGCTGGCTCGACGAACGCCTGCGCACGGCGGGCGTGACGCAGTCCGAGCGGTTGGTCTGGCTGGGCAAGGTGCTGCGCTGGCTGCAACGGGAACGCAACTATTCGCTGACGGCGCTGGTGCGCCACCGCAACCAGTTGGCCGATGCGCTGGCGGAGCGCATGGCAGCGCTGCGCAGCGAGGCGCAGAAGGTCGGCTTCCAGATGACACTGCTGGGCGACGATCCGAGGGGCTGCGTGAGCGGGGACTATGTGTTCCGCTTCGGGCCGGGCGCCTATCCGGCGCAGCCGCCCTACTATCAGGGCCGCCATCGCTTCCGCAAGCATTACTACGGCGTGATCGGCGAGTTGAAGGATCCGCCGCCGAGGCAGACGGACCACGAGTTCCATTGCGCGGCGGCGCTCGACGAACATCCGGCCGTGCGCCACTGGGTGCGCAACCTGCCGAAGAGCGAATTCTCCTTCAGCCTGCCGACTTCGGGACAGAACTTCTATCCCGATTTCGTCTGCGAACTGATGGACGGCCGCCACTTCGTGGTGGAGTACAAGGGCGAGGGCTACAAGACCAACGACGATTCGCAGGCCAAGCGCCTGGTCGGCGAATTCTGGGCCGGGGCGAGCGGCAATCTCTTCCTGATGGCGGTGGAAAAGGATGGCCAGGGGCGAGATGTGCGGAAGCAGATCGAAGCCGCCATCGGGACCGTTGCCGGAGAGGGGAGCCGATGAACCCGTATCTTTCCGACAGCGGATACGCTCCGAGGAGGGGTGAATCGAAGCGCGGCGCTTATCACATCCGAAAATGGAAAATCACGAAAAATCCTTTTGTATCAACAGGCTTTAATCATCATGGCTAGCAAGCACTGGGTGGCAGGGGCATTGACCTGCCTGGAAGAAAGCCTGAGACCGGTGCCGCATGAGACCAATGAGATCGACTGGAAGATCAGCCTCTCGGAGAAGAAAGACCGCTTGATCGAACACCTGATTGCCTTTGCCAATTATCCGAACGGCGGCTTTCTGGTTTTCGGCGTGCGGGATGGTGACGGCCAACTTGAGCCGGTTGACCGGGATGCTGTCGCGGAAATCGCCAACACGCTGGCGAATCTGGGCCGCGATGCGGTGGAGCCGCCTATCGCCATCGACCATGCCGTGGTCGAGTATCGCGGCGTGCCTGTACTGCTGGTGAGCATTCCCGAGCAACGCCACAAGCCGGTTCACCGGCGCGGCAAGTCCGTTGAGGAATCGTGGGTGCGCTCGGGCGGCACGACGCGCAAGGCGTCTCGCCAGGAAGTCGGGGCCTTGATGCTGAACAGCACGGCGCCTAGATGGGAAGAGTTGCGAGCTTCAGGCCTGTTATCGATAGACGAGGCGGTGGACAACCTCGATCTGGACACGATCGCTAAATTGCTGCAGCGGCCGTTGCCGCAAGAAAAGGATGCGCTTGCGGCATGGCTTGCGGACGAGGGCATTCTGGCGCCTGACGGCCGCGGCTATTACATTACCCATTTCGGCGCCGTGGCGGCGGCGCGCCGACTGGAGCGGTTTCCGGCGCTCGAACGCAAGCGCATCCGCGTCATTCGCTATCGCGGTACGAACAAGGTTGAGACGATCGACGAGTTGGTCGGGCAGCGCGGCTATGCGGTGGGGTTCGAGGGGCTGATCGGCCATCTCAAACGGGTGCTGCCGCATTCCGAGGTGATAGAGCAATCCCTGCGTGTCGAGGTGAGCGTCTATCCGGAAATCGCTCTGCGCGAATTGATTGCCAATGCCCTGATCCACCAGGATTTCACCGTGACCGGAGCGGGACCGATGGTCGAAATTTTCGACGACAGGATCGAGTTCACCAACCCCGGCGGGCTATTGCCGGGCAAGCGTCCGGACCGCTTGATCGGCGCGACACCGGAATCGCGCAACGAGATTCTGGCATCGGCATTCCGGCGCTATCGGATTTGCGAGGAACGTGGCACCGGCTTCCAGAAGGTGGTGCAGTCGGTGGAGTTGTTCGGACTGCCGCCGATCATGTTTACCGTGATGGACAATGCCTTTCGCGTCACGCTGTTCGCGCCACGCAAGTTTGCGGAGATGTCTCAGAGCGAGCGCATCGAGGCCTGCTATCAACATGCGGTGTTGCAGTATTTATCGAGCCAGACCCTGACCAATAGTACGCTGCGCGAGCGCTTCAAGTTGCACGATAAGCAGCGTAACCAGATCACAAATCTGATCGGCGATGCCGTTGCTGCCGGAAGAATCAAGCGCAAGGACGCCGGGAGCGGCAACAAGTTCGCGGAGTATCTGCCTTACTGGGCCTGAGTGCGCGCCGCCATTCGCAGTCCCATGGCTGCCAGAAAACCCGCGTCCTCATCGTTGCCGTGTTGCGGGGACTGACTTTTCATGGCATCAGTAAATGGGGTAATGGAAGGTTTTTTTACCCGCGCCCCATTGTTTTGCACCGTTACCCCATTTCCGGAAAAGCAGAAGAAAAAACGGCGCCGGGTTGCCCCGGCGCCGTTGTTGTCGCCGTATTGCAGGGGCTGACTTTTACTCCATCGCCTCGTACAGCGGCAGGGTGAGAAACTCCGGGTAGTCGGGCGACAGGCTCATCTTCTCGAAGATGACCGCGGCCTGGTCGTAGGTGGCAGTCTGTTCGCCGGCGGCACTGACCGTGGCCTTGACCTTGGCGAGCTCCTCGGGGATCAGCGCCTTCACCATCTCGGCGGTGACCTTGCGGCCATCGTCGAGCTTGCCCTTCGGGCTGACCACCCACTGCCAGATCTGCGAGCGCGAGATCTCGGCGGTGGCGGCGTCCTCCATCAGGTTGTGGATGGGCACGCAGCCGTTGCCGGCGAGCCAGGAACCGAGGTAGTGGATGCCGACGTTGATGTTGTTGCGCACGCCGACCTCGGTGATCGGCTGCTCGGGCTGGAAGTCGAGCCAGTTCTTCGGGCCGTAGGTGTCGGTGCGCTGCTTGTCCCACTGGTTCGGCCGGTCGCCGAGCACCTTGACGAATTCCTCCATGGCGATGGAGACGAGGC
>JADFDL010000189.1 GCA_018262875.1 Rhodocyclaceae bacterium
CCCTCAACCACGACGATGTCTTCGTGCGCGAGAAGGCGAGCTTCCTGTTGCCATGAGCGTAACCGCGCAGGACAAACGACCCTGGTACAGCCACCGCTGGCCGTGGATTCTCATGGCAGGCCCGGCCGTGGTGGTGGTGGCCGGCATCGCCACGGCCTGGATTGCCGTGACCACCAGCGACGGGCTGGTGGCCGACGACTACTACAAGCAGGGCCTGGCGGTTAACCAGAAGCTGGCGCGCAATGATGCTGCTGCGGCAATGCAGCTTGAAGCCCGGCTGCGACTTTCCGCCGGTCGCATCGACCTGAAGATGACCTCGCGCACGGATGCGCCGCTGCCCGCCAGGGTGCGCGTCACCCTGGCACACCCGACGCGCGGCGGGGAAGACCGGAAAATGGCGCTGGCGGGCGACAAGGGCGTCTTCGCCGGGCAGATGGCGGCACTGGGCCCGGGCCGCTGGCAGGTGGTGATCGAGGACGAGGCCGGCTCTTGGCGGCTGGCCGGCAGCGTGCAGTTGCCGGATGCACCCGAAGCGGTATTCGTGGCGGGCGGAAAGCGATAGCGGGAGGAGAGGGGCATGCAAAAACTCATCTGGATAC
This sequence comes from Rhodocyclaceae bacterium, assembly GCA_018262875.1. Lineage (GTDB taxonomy): Bacteria > Pseudomonadota > Gammaproteobacteria > Burkholderiales > Rhodocyclaceae > Desulfobacillus. The sequence continues at coordinate 600 of JADFDL010000189.1, forward strand.
TGTGGCCGTCCTTCGTTGTCGCCGGCATCGCCGAGGCGTTGTTCTTCACTCTCATCGACCCGCAAGAACTCTATCTCTTCGGCGAACCGGTGAGCTTCTCGCGGATCGCGACGTACTCCATCGGCTTTTTTGCCTTCTGGGCGTTGTGCGCCGCCTCAAGTACATTCACCTGCTTCATCCAGCGTTCCTCGCGCGAGATCAACAAGTGCCCGCTGCCGCAGCGCGAGCGTCCGAAAGACTGTCCTAAGTTCGACGAGTAGGGCTGTCCGCCCGCCTGGCCGCCGGGTGTAGAATCGTTACTTGCCAGCGCTCCCCGGAATTCGGAGTGCGGCCACAATAAAAATAATGATGGCAGCGCAGGGCGGGCTGCCGACACCTCCGCGAAGGCGAGGTTATGGCGGATACGGACGAATGCGATGTGCTGGTGGTCGGGCTGGGCCCGGCCGGTGCCGCGGCTGCAACGGCAGCGGCCAAGGCGGGCGCGCGCGTGCTCGCCGTCGAACGGCGCCAATCCCTTGGCGGGGTCGCCAACTGTCCCGAGTTCATTCCCATGCCCCTCGGCCTGCATGCCCGGGCAGATCATGTGGTGATCCAGACCATCGTGGGCGCGCACAACCATCTGAACGACGGCACGCGCGCCGATCGCCTGCTGCCGGGCTGTGTTGTCAATCGCGATGCCTTCGACCGCGCGCTGGTGGATTTTTCTCGGGTGGCCGGCGCCCAGTTGCGCCACGACGCCGTGTTGGCCGGCCTGGATGCCGACCATAGCGAGGCGACGTTGAATCAAGAGGGCCACTCCCGCAAGGTGCATTACCGCGCACTGGTGGCCGCCGATGGCCATGCCTCGATGGTGGCGCGTCTGCTTGGCCTCCCGCCCCTGAAGAAAATGTACACGCGTCGCTACCGGGTCGCCCTGCATTGGCCGCAGGACGCGGTGGATGTCTGGATAACGTCCCGCTATCCCGGCGGCTACGGCTGGCTGATTCCGGCGGGACGGGATGCCGTTCTCGGCACGGGCATGGAGGAGCAAATCACCCATGAGGCGCTGGATGACCTACACCGGCAACTTGCCGGGGCCGGTCTGGTGGGCAGCAAGATTCTCGGCCAATCCGCCGGCACCGTGCCGGTCGAGGGGCTCCGCGGAAAGCTCGCTTTTGGGAATATCCTGTTTGCCGGCGATGCCGGGGGGCTTGCCCACCCGCTCACCGGGGCAGGCATCCATCCTGCCGTGGTTTCCGGCGAGGCGGCGGGCCATGCCGCAGCCGAATGGGCGACCGGGCACCTCGGCGCGATTCCGGCCTATGAAGCAAAAATGCGCGGCCAGTTTGGCGAAACCATGGCGCGCGCCTTGATACGCCGTGCCCCGCTGGAATCGCCTCTCGGCGACGAGCTTGGTGCTTCCGATGCTGGAGCCGGCAACTGGAGCGTGGTGCGCGGGGCGTTCGAACCGTAACTCAGGCAGTAGTGCGAGAGGGCCCGACACCGATCGGCGGCGGGGCGAGATTGACGATGCGCGAGAAAAGCGAGCGGGATTCCTGATCCGGTTCGGCGCCGAAGCGCGGGTCGCCGTTCGTGCCGAAAGCCTCCGCTATTTCCACCCAGTCCTCGGCCTGCAGATGCTGCCTGGCGATGGGGATGACGACATTCTCCTCCAGCGCCATGTGTACGGCGATCTCGTCGGCAAAGGTTTCCGCCGCCGCCATGAAGGCTTCGCGGCCGCCGGCCGCGCCGGCCTCATAGCGCCCCAGCGCCATTTCCAGCGCCTTGACATGCTCGGCGCCGGCACGGTGCTGTTCCTCCAGCGTCAGGATGGCCTTGTCCGCCTCGCGCGTGCGCATCTTCAGGCGACGGAACAGATAGGCCTCCTCTTTCGGATGGTGCAGCTTCTGCGGGAAGGTGTCGATGTAGTAGAGCATCGCCCACAGTAGCTTGCTGTCGGGCTCGATGCCTTTTTCCCGCATCTCGCGGACGATGAAGCGCAGGCCGTGCGTGACGGCGGCAAGGGAACGGTGCTCGTCGAGGATGATGGTGAGTGCGGTATTTAGCATGATGCTTGAATCCTATCGATAGACCAGTACGGGCACCTTGGAATGCGTCAGCACTTTCTGCGTCTCCGAGCCGAGCAGCAGGCCGGACAGGCCGCGCCGACCGTGTGAGGCCATGAAGATCAGATCGCAGCCATTCGATGTGGCGGCATCGATGATCGCTTCGTAGGGCACATCGCTGGTTGCGGCGGAAACGGCGCAAGGCACGCCGGCGGCGGCGGCCCGTTTCTGGGCCGCGGCGAGAATTTCACCCGCCTGCTTGTCTGCCATTTCGGCGAACTTCTCCGGTGTGGTCGGATCGATCAGGGCGCCTTCGCCATAGAAGGCGACGGGATAGTCTGGCTTGGCATAGAAGAAGGTGATTTTCGCGCCGGTTTCCCGGGAAAAATCGACGGCTTTTTTCGCGGTGTCGGTGGACAGCGCCGAACCGTCGGTGGGAACCAGAATATGCTTGAACATGCCGCCCTCCCTTGCTGTGAGATGAAATCATTATAGTAGGAAGCGCAACCCAATTGCGATTGACGCAGATCAAGCATGATACTGCCGATACCGTATGAAATTGGAACATGCGTATCACATTTCATGGCGCGGCCGGCGAGGTGACCGGTTCCTGCTTCCTGGTCGAAACGGAGGAAGTGCGTTTTCTGGTCGATTGCGGCATGTTCCAGGGCGGGCGCGATGCCTGGCAAAAAAGCCTGCGCGCGTTGTCCTTCGACTTGCGCCGCCTGGATTTCATTCTGCTCACGCACGCCCATCTCGACCATTCCGGATTGCTGCCGCGCGCCGTCGCGCTCGGGTTCCGCGGGCCCGTCCATGTGACGGCGGCAACCGCCGATCTGCTCGGTGTGATGCTGCTCGACTCGGCCCATATCCAGGAGAAGGAAGCCGAGTGGGAGGCCAAGCGCGCCCGCGCAGGGCGAGGCCGGGGGCAGCCGCGCCCGCTGCTCTACACCGTGGCACAGGCGCAGGCCTGTCTGCGCCATTTGCGCCGCGCGGAATACGATGAAACCTTCCAGCCGCACCCCGCCGTACGCGTCTGCCTGCGCGACGCCGGCCACATCCTCGGCTCGGCCATTGCCGAGGTCCGGGTCGAAGCGACGGGGCGCACGCACAAGCTGGTGTTCTCCGGCGATCTCGGCATGCCGGCGCGCCCGGTGCTGCGCGACCCGCAGCCGATAGAGGCGGCAGACGTGCTTTTCGTCGAATCCACCTATGGCAACCGTCTGCACAAGTCGCTCGAAGCGACCGAAGCAGAACTCGTCGAGACGATCGAAAATACGCTGCACCGCAAGCACGGCAATGTCGTCATGCCGGCTTTTTCCGTCGGCCGCACGCAAGAGGTGATTTTTGTCCTCGCTGACCTGGTGCGGCGAGGCCGCCTGAAGGACCTGCAGGTGGTGGTCGATT
>JADFDL010000190.1 GCA_018262875.1 Rhodocyclaceae bacterium
CACGGCCTGCAATTCGCATTCGACCTTGCGCGGCAGCCCGGCTTCGATCTGCTCCGAGGCGTGGGCGATCCTGAAATTCAGCACCGGTACGCCTGCCGGGGTGTGGCGCAGTGGCGCCAGCTCGATGATGCTCCCGGTGATTGTCAGCTGATTCTGCGGCGCCGTCACATCAGGCCGCGGGTTGCTCGGCCGGCGCCGCCTCTGCCGGTTTCGCCTCTTCCACCCGCGCGCCTTCGGCGGCCGGCGTCAGCGACTTGGCCTTCTCTTCCTTCAGCATCGGAGAGGGCGTCGCCACGGCGTGACGCATCTTGACAGTCAGGTGGCGCAGCACGGCGTCGTTGAACTTGAAGGCGTGCTCCATCTCGGCGAGGGTCTCGGCGTCGCACTCGATGTTCATGAGCACGTAGTGCGCCTTGTGCACCTTCTGGATCGGATAGGCCAACTGGCGGCGGCCCCAGTCCTCGAGGCGGTGGATCTGGCCGGCGCGGCCGGTGACGAGCCCCTTGTAGCGCTCGATCATCGCGGGCACCTGCTCGCTTTGGTCCGGGTGGACGATGAAAACGATTTCGTAATGTCGCATGCAATCTCCTTCTGGGTTATACCCCCCGCCATGCGTTGCGGTGGGGCAAGGTTGGAAACTTGTGAAGCCGGCGATTTTAGCCCGACAGGCACGGAAAATCAAGTGCTTGTGGCGATTAAGCGCCTCCGGCGCCGCGGCGCCTTACGCCAGGCTTCTTTGGCGGCGTGCTTCGAAGAGGCAGATGCCACTGGCGACGGAAACGTTGAGGCTTTCCACACTGCCGTGCATGGGAATCTTCACCAGGGCGTCGCAGGTCTCCCGCGTCAGCCGGCGCAGGCCGCTGCCTTCGGCGCCCAGCACCAGTGCCAGCGGCACCTTGAGGTCGACGCCGTAAATGTCCTTGTCGGCCTCCGCGTCGGCGCCGACCGTCCGGATGCCGCGCTCCTGCATCTCGCGCAGGGCCCGCGCCAGGTTGGTGACGGTGACGTAAGGCACGCTGTCGGCGGCACCGCAGGCTACCTTGATGGCCGTGGCGTTGAGCCCGACCGCCCTGTCCTTGGGCGCGACCACGGCATGCGCCCCGGCCGCGTCGGCGACGCGCAGGCTGGCGCCGAGGTTATGCGGGTCCTGCACGCCATCGAGCACCAGCAGCAGGGCCGGTTCGGCAAGGGTGTCGAGCACGTCGTCCAGCGTGACGTGGCGCTGCGCGGCGGAAACGCGCGCGACGACACCCTGGTGGCGCGCCACCTTGCCGTCGCCGCCGGCCATGCCATCGAGCCGCGCCGGGTCGGTGGCGATGACGCGCACGCCCTGTGACTCGGCCAGCTTGACGAGGTCGCGCGTGCGGCCATCCTGTTTGCCGGCAGCGAGATAGATTTCCTGCACGCTGCCGGCGCTCTGCCGCAACCGCGCATTGATGGCGTGAAAGCCGTAGATGAAGCGCGTCTCAGCCACGGCCCTTGCCCATGGCTGCGGTTTCTTCGGCCAGTCGGAAATCGATCTTGCTGCTTTCCATGTCCACCCGCACCAGTTGCACGCGTACCCGGTCGGCCAGCCGGAAGCGCCGACCGGTGCGCTCACCAACGAGTTGGTGCTTGGCGTCGTCGTAGTGGAAATAGTCGCTGCCCAGGTCGGAGATGTGCACCAGCCCTTCGATGAAGACGTCGTCCAGCGCGACAAAGATGCCGAAGGACGTGACGGCGGAAACGCTGCCGGCGAATTCCTCGCCGATGCGGTCCTGCATGTAGTAGCACTTCAGCCAGGACTCGACGTCGCGCGTCGCCTCGTCGGCGCGCCGTTCGGTCTGCGAGCAGTGGATGCCGATCTCATCCCAGTTGCCGGGGCGGTATTTTTCGCCCTGCAGCACCGCCTTGATGGCGCGGTGGATGACCAGGTCGGGATAGCGCCGGATGGGCGAGGTGAAATGCGTATACGACTCGTAGGCGAGACCGAAGTGACCAACGTTGTCCGGGCTGTAGACGGCCTGTCGCAGGGAACGCAGCATCACGGTCTGCAGGAGTTGCATGTCCGGCCGGCCCTTGATTTGCTCCAGCAGCCGGGCGTAGTCCTTGGCGTGCGGTTCGTCGCCGCCGTTCAGGCCGAGACCGAATTCCTTGAGGAACTCGCGCAGCTTTACCAGCTTCTCCGGCGTCGGTCCCTCGTGCACGCGGTAGAGCGCGGCATGCTCCTTCTCGTGCAAAAAATCCGAGGCGCAGACATTGGCCGCCAGCATGCACTCCTCGATGATGCGGTGGGCGTCGTTGCGGCTGACCGGGATGATGCGCGCGATCTTGCCCTGGTCGTCGAAGACCATCTGCGTCTCGACCGTCTCGAAATCGATGGCGCCGCGTGCCGTGCGCGCCTTCACCAGCACACGATAGAGCGCATCCAGGTTCCTGAGATGCGGCAGCAGACCTGCGAGCCGTCCTGCGGCGACTGACTTTTCCTCGTAGAGCGCCTCGGCCACCTCGTTGTAGGTAAGGCGCGCATGCGAATACATCACCGCCGGATAGAAGCGGTAGCGCTTGATGACGCCGTTGGCCGCGACGGCCATGTCGCACACCATGCACAGGCGCTCGACCTGCGGGTTGAGCGAGCACAGGCCGTTGGATATCTTCTCCGGCAGCATCGGAATGACGCGTCGGGGAAAATACACCGAATTGCCGCGCTCGTAGGCGTCGCGGTCGAGTTCCCGCTCCGCCTGCACGTAGTGGCTGACATCGGCGATGGCGACGACCAGGCGGAAACCACCCTTGCCGTCCTTGCCCTCGCGCTGGCAATAGACAGCGTCGTCGAAATCCTTCGCCGTCTCGCCGTCGATCGTCACCAGCGGCAGGCTGCGAATGTCCTCGCGAACGCCGCCTTCCCATTTCCAGTCGCTCTTGCGTACCGCGTCCGGCAGCTTCTTCGCTTCGGCCAGGCTTTCCCGGGAAAACTCGAAGGGCAGTTCGTGTTTCCTCAGCGCAATCTCGATTTCCATGCCGGGGTCGGCATAGTTGCCGAGCACCTCGACCACCTTGCCGATCGGCTGCGAGTGTTTCGACGGCTGCTCGATAAGTTCGACCACCACCACCTGCCCCGCCGCGGCCTTGGGCCTGGCGCCGGGGGCAAGCAGGATGTCCTGGCTGATGCGCCGGTTCTCGGCCACCACGAACAGCACGCCGTGCTCGTTGTGCACGCGACCGACGAGGCGGTGGTTGGCGCGCTCCAGCACCTCGACGATCTTGCCCTCGGGCCGGCCACGGCGATCCATGCCGACGATGCGCGCCATGACGCGGTCGCCGTGCAGGGCCTTGTCCATTTCCTTCGGGCCGAGAAACAGGTCGGGGCCTTCCTCGTCGCGCACCAGGAAGCCGTAGCCGTCCGGATGCCCTTCGACGCGGCCGCGGATCAAATCGGCCTTGTCGGGTATGAGATAGTCGCCACGACGGTTCTGCATGATCTGGCCGTCGCGCTGCATGGCGCCCAGCCGCCGCATGAATGCGTCGAATTCCTGTGCCCGGATATCGAGCAACGCAGCCAGTTCATCAAAAGGCAACGGTACGCCACGCTCGATCAGTATGGAGAGCACGTACTCACGGCTCGGCAGGGGGTGCTCGTATTTCCCGGCCTCGCGCTCATAGTGCGGATCGCGCTTGCGAACCTTGCTGGGTTTGTTTGACAAAATCGATCTTTCCTTTAAAATTGCGCCCTCTTTGCCCAGATGGCGGAATTGGTAGACGCACTAGGTTCAGGTCCTAGCGGTGGCAACACTGTGGAGGTTCGAGTCCTCTTCTGGGCACCAGGTATAAGGAAAAGCCGGTCGCTGACCGGCTTTTTTTCGCCCGTTACTTGAACGGGTGCTGCAACACAATGGTTTCCTCGCGATCCGGACCGGTCGAAATCATGTCCACCGGAACATCGCAGAGGGACTCCATGCGCTTCAGGTAAGCCTGCGCGGCCTTCGGCAGCGCCTCGAAATGCTTCACACCGACGGTGCTTTCCGCCCAGCCCGGCAACGATTCGTACACC